>JACDAP010000104.1 GCA_013695395.1 Solirubrobacterales bacterium | reverse complement strand
ATCCTGGGCCTCGTGGGCCGGTTGGACACGGGGGCCGGGCGGGCACGTGTCGTTGAGGTGCTGCGCGGTGGCCGGGGGCGGGCGCTGGTCGCCGACGGGCACGACGGGCTGCCGGACTACGGGAGCTTCGCCGAGCTCCCGGCCGAAGCGGTGGTGGGTGCCATCGATCGGCTGGTGGCCGACGGCCGCCTGGTCGCGGGCACGGGGGCCGCAGACCAGCACTTCGGTGCGCTGCGCCTGGGCTCCGGACGGACATCCAGGGAGCTCGCGGCATGAGGGTCGGCGTGCTCGCCTCGGGTGCGGGGACGAACCTCCAGGCGCTCCTGGACGGGGTCCATGCACCCGGAGGGGCGGTCGAGATCGTCGCGGTGGCGTCCGATCAGCCCGCTGCGCCGGCGCTGCGTCGAGCCGAGGCAGCGGCGGTGGCGACCCGCGTGTTCGCCCCGGCCGACCACGCCGACCGCGCGGCCCGGGACGCGGCGCTCCTGGCCTGGCTCGAGGAGCAGGACGTCGAGCTCGTCGTGCTCGCCGGGTACATGGCGCTGCTCGACGCCGCCTTCGTGCAGCGCTGGGCCGGCCGTCTGGTGAACGTGCACCCGTCGCTGCTGCCGGCGTTCCCCGGTCTGCGGGCGATCGAGCAGGCGTTCGCCTACGGCGTGGACCTCTACGGGGTCACCGTGCACCTGGTCGACGAGGGTGTCGACACGGGGCCGATCCTCCTGCAGGAAGCGATGCGCGTCCCGGAAGCGGAGAGCGCCGAGGAGGTGCGGGAAGCGCTTCGACCGGTCGAGCACCGGCTGCTCTGCACGGTGGTCACCGCCTTCGCCGCGGGGCGGGTTCTCCAGCATCCGCAGCGGCCGCGGCAGTGGCGGGTCGATCCGTGAGGCGACTTCTCGAGCGCGGCGCGCGGCGCGGTCAGGTCGGGTTGGCGACCTCCTCTGACTCACGTCCGTCGTCGTCGTCGTCGTCGTCGTCGGCGGCGGCGTCGGCGGCGGCCCCGGTCGGGTCGTCCCCGCCGCTGGCGTCCTGGTCGCCCTCGGGCTCGCCGGCGACCTCCTCGAGCGCGCCTTCCACGTCCTCCTTGCGTTCGGCGGCCTTCGTCTTGGCCTCGTCGATGTGGTCCTCGAGCTGGTCGAGGTCGGACTCCATCTTCTCGGAGCGGTCCTGGGGGGTCTCGTCGGGCATGCTCGTGAGCCTTCCCCGGCCGGGCTCCGCGTAAGCTCCGGGCCGTGCCGGACGTGACGCCGACCCAACCGACCTCGACCGCGCCGGGGGAGGTGCGCGTCGCCCGCGCGCTGCTGTCGGTCTCCGACAAGCGCGGCATCGTGGAGTTCGCCCGAGGGCTGGCGGATCTCGGCGTGGAGCTCGTCTCGACCGGCGGCACCGCGGCCGCGCTCAGTGAGGCTGGGCTCACCGTGCGGGCGATCGACGACTTCACGGGCTTCCCGGAGATGATGGACGGGCGGGTGAAGACCCTCCATCCGCGGCTCTACGCGGGGCTGCTGGCCGTCCGCGACAACGCGGAGCACCTGGAGGCCGCGGCCGAGCACGGCATCGAGTGGGTCGACCTCGTGTGCGTGAACCTCTACCCGTTCGAGGCCACGGTCGCCCGGCGCGGCGTGGCCGACGCCGAGGTGATCGAGAACATCGACATCGGCGGCCCGACGATGATCCGCGCCGCGGCCAAGAACCACGCGTTCGCCGCCGTGGTCACCGATCCCGCATCCTACGACGCGGTGCTCGATGAGCTCCGCGATACGGGCGGCACGCTCTCGCTGCCCACGCGCGAGGCGCTCGCCGGCGCCGCGTTCGCCCGCACCGCCCGGTACGACACCGCGATCTCCCGCTGGTTCGCGGCACGGCAGGAGGCCTTCCCGCCGCAGTACCAGCGCACCTACGAGAAGGTCGCCGACCTCTCCTACGGGGAGAACCCACACCAGCGCGCCGCCTACTACGCCGAGACCGGCGCCCGGTCGCACCTGCTCTCCCGCGTGACCCAGCACCACGGCAAGCAGCTCTCCTTCAACAACCTCCTGGATCTCGAGAGCGCTCGGAGCATGGTCGGTGACTTCGAGGGTCCCGCGTGCGCGATCGTCAAGCACAACAACCCCTGTGGTGTTGCGGTCGCCGGAGATCCGATCGCCGCCTACGAGGGCGCCTTCGCCAGCGATCCGATGAGTGCGTTCGGCGGTGTGCTGGCGTTCAACCGCGAGATCGACGAGCCGCTCGCCCAGCGCCTGCACCAGCAGTTCGTCGAGGTGCTCTTCGCTCCCGGCTACACGGAAGCGGCGCTCGCGGTGCTCACGCAGAAGCAGAACATCCGGATCCTCGAGGACGAGGAGCGCCGCGTGGCGAAGAGCACCGAGCCCGTCGTCCGGCAGGTGCGCGGCGGGCTGCTCCTGCAGGATCCCGACCTCGCGCGTGACGGTCGCGAGGAGATGCGGGTGGCCACAAAGCGCGCCCCGACCGAGGCCGAGTGGGAGGACCTCGTCTTCGCCTGGCGCGTGGCCAAGCACGTCAAGTCGAACGCGATCGTCCTCGTCGAGGGGAAGGCGACGGTCGGGATCGGGGCCGGGCAGATGAGCCGCGTCGACTCCGTCCGGCTCTCGATCGAGAAATCGCAGCGGGACTCGCTGGCTGGTGCCGTGCTCGCCTCGGACGCGTTCTTCCCGTTCGCCGACGGGCCCGCGCTCGCGATCGAGGCGGGCATCACCGCGGTGGTCCAGCCCGGCGGTTCCGTGCGCGACGACGAGGTCATCGCGGCCGCGGACGCGGCGGGCATCGCCATGGTCATGACCGGGCGACGGCACTTCCGCCACTGATGGCGGGCACCCCGGACGCGGCCAGGCCGGCCGTCGAGCGATTCGGCTCCGGCGGCCCGTGGGAGGAGCGCGTCGGCTACTCGCGGACCGTGCGGGCGGGGGAGCTCGTCCTCGTCTCCGGGTGCACCGCGATGGGACCCGACGACGTGGTTCTGGGCCTGGGTGACGCGGAGGCACAGGCCCGCGCGGCGATCGAGGCCTGCCTGCGTGCGCTCGAGCCGGCCGGGGCGTCCGCCGCCGACGTGGTCCGCACCCGTATGTACGTGACCGACATCTCGCGGTGGGAGGCAGTCGGGCGCGCCCACGCCGCCGCCTTCGGCACGGTGCGACCGGTCGCGACGATGGTCGAGGTCTCCGCCCTGATCGACCCGCGGCTGCTAGTGGAGATCGAGGTCGAGGCGTACCTGCCGCGGTGAGAGCCGGCCGCGAAACCGTCGCGGTGCAGGGTCGTCGGTGCCGTCCGGCCCGGTGCCCACCATGTCTCGTTCGGTGAGCACCTCCACCCGGACATCCACCCTAGGCCTGCGCCCCTGGCAAACCGGCGCGCTCGCGGCCATGGAGGAGTGGCGCGGCGGCCCGTTTCTCATCTCCGCGGCCCCGGGAGCGGGGAAGACGCGGCCGTCGATCGAGATCGCCCGCCGGCTCCTGGCCGCGAAGGAGATCACGCGGGTCGTCCTCGTCTGCCCCACGACGCCGCTGACCCGCCAGTGGGCGCTCGCCGCGGGCAAGCTCGGCCTGCACCTGATGCCCGACGCGGACGGGCCGCGGCCACCACGGGACTTCCAGGGGGTCGCGGTGACCTATGCCCGGGTCGCGAGCAACCCGGTCGCCTGGGCTGCGGCCTGTACGCCGGGGACCCTCGTGATCGCCGACGAGGCTCACCACCTCGGTGAGGAGCTCGCCTGGGGCGACGGCTTCTCGGCCGCCTTCAAGGCCGCCGGGCGCTGGCTCCTGCTCTCCGGCACGCCGTTCCGCTCGGACGCCACGCCGATCCCCGGGGTCATGTACGACCGGGAGGGCGTGTGCGTCCCGAACGTCTCGTACTCCTACGCGGACGCGGTGAAGGACGCGATCTGCCGACCGGTCGCCTTCGTCACCTACGACGGCACGCTCTCCTGGCGCTCCGGCGACGACGTCATCGAGGCCGGCTTCGACACTGTCCTGACTGGGCGCGAGGCGGGCCGTCGCTACCGCACCGCGATCTCCACCGAGCTGCCCGACGGCCTGCCCCGGATCCTGCGGGAGGCGCACGAGAAGCTCCTCGCCGTCCGCGCCGACGGCCACAAGGACGCGGGAGGCCTCGTCATCGCCGCCGACGGCAACCACGCTCGCCAGGTCGCGGGGCTCCTGCGCGAGGTGACCGGGAAGGCGCCGACCGTCGTCCTGCACACCGAGGCGGCGGCGGCGAAGACGCTGCAGGCCTTCACAGCCAGCAAGGACCCGTGGATCGTCGCGGTGAACATGGTCTCCGAGGGCGTCGACATCCCCCGCCTGCGGGTCGGTGTCTACGCGACGGCGGCCAAGACGCCGCTCATCTTCCGCCAGATCGTGGGGCGCTTCGTCCGGACGATCCCGGGCCGCCCGCAGGAGCCCTCGTGGCTCTACCTGCCGGCCGACCCCATCCTGCGTGAGCACGCCGCCAACGTGGAGACCGAGCTGCGCCACGTCCTGAAGTTCCGCACCGGGGAGGAAGAAGGCGAGTTCGACGCCGAGCCGCGCGAGCGCAAGGAGCCCGACGCCGACGAGGCGCCGTTCGAGTTCGTGCCGCTGGCCGCGGACGTCGCGCCGCAGATGGCGCTCTTCGGTCCGCCGCCCGGGTCACCCGGAGGGCCACCGGCTCCGAAGGTCGCTCCGCCTCGTTCGTTCCCGAGCGCGGTGGAGGAGCCCCCGGCCGAGCCCGAGCGCACCGGGCCGACGGCCTTCGAGCGCCGCGCGATGCTCCGCGACAAGCGCCACACGCTCGTCTCCGAGCTCCGGCGCCGCGACGGCCGCGCCCAACGCGAGATCAACGCCTGGCTCAACCGTGAGGTGGGCGTCGCCAAGGTGGCCGACGCGACGATCGAGCAGCTCGAACGCTCCTGCGAGCTGCTGCTCGACGAGCTGACGGGGGTGCGGCGGTAGGCGAATGAATACCGCCGCCCGGGCTCGAACCGGGGACCCTGCGCTTAAAAGGCGCGTGCTCTACCAACTGAGCTACGGCGGCGGCCGGAAGTCTAGACGGGCGTGCCAGCGCTCGCGGGACGGCGCGTGAGCACGCGCACGAGGCATCCGGGCGACATGGGAACATACGTTCGTGGCGAAGCGGGCGGCACGACTCCAAGCGAGAACACTTCGGGCAGAGGGCGCATCGATCATCGCTATCGCCCGTGATCTTGGTGTGGCGCGCTCATCGGTGTCGGTGTGGGTTCGCGACGTCCCTCGGCCGAGCGAGACGCCGCTCGCCGAGTCGCCCGTCGCGGCGCAACGAGCGGTCGACGCCGAGAGTGAAGAGCGCCGCCCGTGTGGACGATGCAGTGAGGTCCTTCCGGTGGCCAGCTTCAACCGCTACCGCGACGGCTTGCAGCACTGGTGTCGCGAGTGCTTCAAGCAGTACCAGCGAGCGCGGCAGGAGCGAAACCGCATGCAAGTCGCCGCCGCGACGGCCCGCCGACGTGAGCGCGCCCAGGCTCAGGTGCGTGCGTACCTGGCGGAGCGAGGGTGCCTCGACTGCGGCGAGCGGGACCCGGTCGTGCTGGAGTTCGATCACGTCAAGCCAGGAAAGGTCGGCACGGTCTCCGAGC
>JACDAP010000083.1 GCA_013695395.1 Solirubrobacterales bacterium | reverse complement strand
AGATGAAATACCAGCTCATCGCGGCCTGCCGCACGCCCAGGCCGAGCGTCCGTGGTGAGGTGAAGGGCTTCAGGAGCGCCATGGTCGGCGGAAGCGCGAGCGTCACGTAGTGACCGAAGCGCACCGGATCCACGTCGGCCACTGCGTAGGTCGCCACTGCGCCCCAGTCGTGTCCGATCAGGACGGCACGGTCGTCCGCCCCCAGCGCCGCGTGGAGGGCGATGAGGTCGGCGGCCAGGTCCGCGGCGAGGTAGCAGCCGTCCGGCGGGACCTCGGTCGGGGCGTAGCCGCGGGTGAACGGGGCCACCGCCCGCCAGCCACGCTCGGCCAGGTGCGGGCCGAGGTGGCGCCACGTCCACGCCGTGTCCGGGTAGCCGTGGACCAGCAGGGCAAGCGGAGCCGATGGCTCACCCCAGGCCAGGGCAGCGAACTCCAGCCCGTTCGCCCGCACGCGCAGCTCCTCCGGTTCGCCCATCGGTCGAACCTACCCAACGCACGGAAGGAGGCCGGACAGTGTGTCCGGACACGACGCCGTGATAGCGCGCAAGGCTCCGTCCAGCGGCTGAGCGCTCCGGCCCACCTCGAAGCGGCACGCGCTTCCCTCCACGGAGGAGTCCTCGGATGGGCCGGGGCACCGTGGCTGAGATAGCGTCTGACGACGATGCCCGAGCCCCTCTGGACGCCCACCGACGAGCAGATCGCGGCCTCGCCGCTGACCGCGCTGATGCGCGAGGTCGGTGCTGCTGACTACGAGGCGCTGTGGCGCTGGTCGACCGAGGACGTCGGCCGCTTCTGGGGCGCGATGTGGGAGCGCTTCGACGTGCTCGCCGACGGCGATCCGACGGTCGCGCTCGCCGACGACACGATGCCGGGCGCCCGCTGGTTTCCTGACGTCGCGCTCTCCTTCCCCGAGCACGTCTTTCGGGGCCGGAATCCGGAGCAGGTCGCGATCGTCTTCGCCGCCGAGGGCGAGGCGCCGCAGGAGTGGACCTGGGGGCGCCTGACCCGCGAGACCGCCCAGATCCGGGCGGGCCTGCGCGGCCTCGGGGTGGAGCGGGGCGATCGCGTCGCGGGCTACCTGCCGAACGTCCCGCAGACCGTGGCGGCGTTCCTGGCGACCGCCTCGCTCGGCGCCACCTGGTCCTGCTGCTCGCCCGACTTCGGGACCCGGACGGTGATCGACCGCTTCGCCCAGATCGAGCCGACCGTGCTTTTGGCCTGTGACGGCTACCGGTACAACGGCAAGGCGTTCGACCGGACCGCCGTGGTGGAGGAGATCGCCGCCGCGCTGCCCTCGGTCCGCGCGACCGTCCAGCTCCCGCACCTCGGGACCCATGGCGACTGGGCCGAGCGCTTCGGCCCGACCGACGAGCCGCTCAAGTTCGTGCGGCTGCCGTTCGACCATCCGCTGTGGATCCTCTACAGCTCGGGCACCACTGGGCTCCCCAAGGCGATCGTCCACGGCCACGGCGGCGTGCTGCTCGAGATGCTGAAGGCGTGGAACCTCGGGCAGCCGGTCAGCGCGTCCGATCGCGTGATGTGGACGACCACCACCGGCTGGGTGATGTGGAACATCCTGATCGGCGCGACGCTCACCGACGCCCCGATCGTCCTCTACGACGGGAGCTTCGGCTATCCCGACCTCGGGGCGTTGTGGGACGTGATCGAGCAGGCGGACGTCACCGTCTTCGGCACCGGAGCGGCCTACCTGCACGGCTGCCTGAAGGCGGGCCTGGCCCCGGAGGAGACCCGTGACCTGTCACGGCTGCGCGCCGTCGGCTCGACCGGCTCCCCGCTCTCCCCCGACGGCTTCCGCTGGGTCTACGACCATGTCGGCGCGGACACCTGGCTCTTCTCGATCTCCGGGGGAACGGACATCGCGAGCGCCTTCGTCGGCGGCGCCGAGATCCTGCCCGTGTACGCCGGCGAGCTCCAGGCCCGCTGCCTCGGCGTGGCCGCCGCGGCCTGGGACGAGCAGGGCCGGGAGGTCCACGACGAGGTCGGCGAGCTCGTCGTCACCAAGCCGATGCCGTCGATGCCGGTCGGCTTCTGGAACGACCCGGGCGACGAGCGCTACCGCGACTCCTATTTCGAGCATTACGACTCCACCACCCGCCCCGCCGTCTGGCGCCACGGCGACTGGATCCGCTTCACCCCGCGCGGCTCGGCGATCATCTACGGTCGCTCCGACTCGACGATCAACCGGGGCGGCATCCGCATGGGTACGGCGGAGCTCTACGCCGCGGTGCTCGCGCTCGAGGAGATCACCGACGCGCTCGTGGTCGACGTCCCGCCGGAGGACGGGAGCGGCGACTCGCGGATGACCATGTTCGTCGTGCTCGCCGACGGGGTGGAGCTGACCCCCGAGCTGACGAAGGCCGTCGCGGGCGCCGTTCGCCGGGACGCCTCACCGCGCCACGTGCCCGACGAGCTCGTCGCCATCCCCGCCGTGCCGCGGACGCTCACCGGCAAGGTGCTCGAGGTCCCGATCAAGAAGCTCCTGATGGGCCGGCCTGCGGAGGAGGTCGTCGCGCGCGACGCCCTGGCCGACCCCGCGGCCTTCGACTGGTTCGTCGCCTACGCGGCACGCTCGCAGCGAGCCGCTCGCACGCCGTAGGCAACTTCCGCGGAGTTGGTGTCCGTATGCGACACCAACTC
>JACDAP010000077.1 GCA_013695395.1 Solirubrobacterales bacterium | reverse complement strand
TCCAGGACGAGACGTTCTCGGCGCTGGCGATGACGCTCACGATCACCGGCGTCGACGTCCATCCCGGCTTCGCCACCGGCATCCTCGTCAACGCCGCCAAGCTCGCGGGCCGCGTGCTCGCCTCGCTGCCGATCGCGCTCAGCCCCGAGACCACCTCGGGGCGGGAGGGCTTCGTCCACCCCGTCGGCGTGCAGGCGGACGCCACCCGCGCGGTCATCGAGCTGATCGTCCGGGACTTCGACGACGCGCTGCTCGACCAGCACGTCGCGCTCGTACGCAGCCTGGCCGAGGAGGTCGTCGGTAGCGAGCCGCGCGCCCGGCTGGAGGTGGAGGTCCGCGAGCAGTACCGCAACATGCGCCGCCACCTCGACGCCGTCCCGGAGGTCACCGCCGCTGCGCTCGCGGCGATCGAGCGCGAGGGCATCGCGCCCGTACGCACCCCGATCCGCGGCGGGACCGACGGCTCGATCCTCTCCGCGCGCGGCCTGCCGACGCCGAACCTCTTCACCGGCGGCCACGAGTACCACTCGGTGCGGGAGTGGGCCTCGGTTCCGGAGATGGCGGCCGCCGCGGCGGTCGTGGTGCACCTCGCCGCCGTGTGGGCGCAGCGCGCACAGGGCTGAGCGGCCGGCGGGAGACCGGGCGTCGCTCAGGCGGCGAGCGTCTGGTCGCGGCCGGTCTGCTTGGCCGCGTAGAGGGCGTGGTCGGCCCGCTCGGTGAGCTGCGCGGCGGTCTCGCTCCCGTTCCAGATCGCCAGGCCGACCGAAGCGGTCTGCCCGTAGGGCGTGGCGGCGCGCACCCGCTCGACGATCTCCATGGCGATCGTCTGGTCGCCGCCGCAGTCGGGCAGCAGCAGCGCGAACTCCTCGCCACCCCAGCGGGCGAGTGTGTCCTGGGTGCGGATCAGGGAGCGCCAGGCGCGCGTGGCGTGCCGGAGCAGCCGGTCGCCCTCGGCGTGGCCGTGGGCGTCGTTGTACTCCTTGAAGTGGTCGAGATCGAGCATCGCGTAGGCCAGCGGCGAGCCGAGGCGGGCGGCCCGGGCGAGCTCACGGTCGAGGTCGAGGCCGAGGCCGCGACGGTTCGGCAGCCCGGTCAGGACGTCGGTGAGCGCGAGCCGCTCGAGGCGCGCGGCGAGGTCGGCCCGCTCGATCGACATCGACGCCTGGACGGCCATCAGCGAGAGGAACCCGGAGGTGACGGGATCGAAGTCCTCCACCGGCGTGCGCCAGCCGACGGCCAGCGCGCCGGTGGCCCGGTCGCCGGTGCGAATCGGCTCGGCGAGGATCGACCGCAGGCCGAGCCGGGAGACGATCTCCTGGTCGGCGTCGGGATCGTTCGGCGCGTCGGCCGCGAAGAAGCGCCGACCGTCCGCGGCGGCGCGGCCCGCCGCCGAGCCGGGGCCGATCGTCAGGCGCCGGCGGGCGATCGATGGCGCCGCCAAGTTCGAGGCGGTGAGCACGAGCTCGTCCGCGTCGATCTCCCAGAGCGTCGCCGAGTCCGCGCGGAGCAACCGGACCGCGGCGCGGCAGTAGGTCTCCCGCGGGTCGCCGCCCTCACGCAGGATCGCGGTGGCGGCGGCGATGTCGGTGGGGCGGGGGGCGAGGGGCATGAGGGGTGCGGGCCCGAACGGAGGAACACATGTTCCCGTTCGCATCAAACTTAGTTCTAAGTACCCGATTGGCGGCCGTGCGACACCGTGCGCTGCCAGCATGGGCACGCATGGCTCCCTTCGCCGCGGTGATCTTCGACAACGACGGGCTCCTGCTCGACACCGAGCAGGCCTGGACGCGAGCCGAGGAGACGCTCTTCACCCGGCGCGGCCGCACCTGGACGATGGCGCACAAGCGGGAGCTGATCGGCTCCTCCGGTCCGCGCGCGCAGGCGATCCTCGAGCGGCAGCTGGACCGGCCGGGTGAGGGCGCCGGGCTCCTCGAGGAGCTCGAGGAGCTCGTGATGGAGGAGGTGCTCATCGGGGTGCCGCCACGGCCGGGCGCGCTGGAGCTGCTCGCCGCCCTCGGCCGCGAGAGGGTCCCGCTCGGGCTGGCCTCGAACTCCCAGCGCCCGTTCGTGGAGCGCGTTCTGGGTGGCGCGGGGCTGCTCGGGGCGGGCTCGCCGTTCGGCGTGATCGTCACCGCCTCCGACGTCGAGCACCCCAAGCCCGCGCCCGACCTCTACCTCGCGGCGGCGGCCGCCCTCGGGGCCGAACCGACCCGCTGCGCCGCGCTCGAGGACTCGCCCCCCGGCGCGGCTTCCGCCCTGGCCGCGGGCATGACCGTGATCGGCGTGCCGTACTTCAGCGACGGCGAGATGCCGGAGGGGATCCACCTGCGCGCCGGCTCGCTCGCCGACCCCGAGGTGCACACGCTCCTCGGGGTGTGATCGCCGGGGCCCGCGTGGCGGCGAGCTACCGGGTGAGGAGCCCCTCGTCCCGCAGCCAGGCCAGCGTCCGCTCCATCCCCTCGGCCAGGCCGACCTGCGGGCGCCAGCCGACGAGCCGCTCTGCCTTGGCGATCGAGTAGGTGCCGGTCCGCAGCAGGTAGTCGACCGAGCGGGGGTTGACGTCGCCGGTCCCGCTGCGGTCGAGCACCTCGGCGAGCCCCGCCGCGCGGCGGGCCAGCGCAGCGGGAAGCGTCGGCATCCGCCGCCCGAGCGCGGCTGAGTAGTGGCCGAAGAACTCCCGGTTGGCCACGCCGATGCCGCCGGAGAGGGTGAGCACCTGCCCGGAGGCCTCCTGCGCGCCCGCCACGGCGACCACGCCCGCGACCAGGTCGTCCACGTAGACGGGCGAGAAGATCCCGCGCCCACCGTCGGGGAGCAGCCACCGGCGGGCCTTCATCAGCTCGACCGGCTGGAGCGCCCAGGCCCGGGAGCGCGGCCCGTACACGTCGCCGGGGCGCACCACGCTCACCGGCACCCGTCCCTCCAGGTGCGCCTGGAGCACGAGCTGCTCGGAGGCGATCTTCGTGTCCGGGTACGGGATCCCCGACGGATGGACCGGGTAGCGCTCGTCGACCTGGTCGGGGAAGCGCATCCCGAAGACGGTCACGCTCGAGAACTGGACGAAGCGCTCGGCCCCGCCGCGCTCGGCGGCGTCGATGGCGTGGGCGGTGCCGAGC
>JACDAP010000076.1 GCA_013695395.1 Solirubrobacterales bacterium | reverse complement strand
CCTCCGGGGTGTCGCAGAGCACGCCGGTCTGCCCGTCGACGATCGATTCCGGGAGCCCACCCACCCGCAACGCGGCGCTTGGCGTGCCGCGATCGGCCGCCTCCATGACGGTCAGGCACCAGCCCTCCGCGGAGGAGGCGGTGAGCGAGACCCAAGCCCGGTCGTAGAGCTCGGCCTTCTCCTGCTCGCTCACGAAGCCGTGCAGGGTGACCCGCTCGGTGAGCCCACGCGCGGCGATCTCGGTCACGAGCGCCTCGCGGTGGTCCCCGTCGCCGGCGATCTCCAGCTGCCCACCGGGCACGAGCTCGAGCGCCGAGAGGAGGTTCTCGATCCGCTTGTAGGCCTTCAGCCGACCCAGGTAAAGCAGGTTCGGGGTCTCCGACTCGGGATGCTCGGGCCCCGTGCTCGGCTCGGTGCCCATGTAGACGACGTGGATGTTCTCGTCGGGCACGCCGAGGGCGACCATGTCCGCCCGCGCGGCGTGCGAGATGGTCATGACCGGACGGAAGCGGTAGAGCACCGCCAAGGGGATCCGCTCCAGGAACAGGGCGGCCACCCGACCCGCGAGGCCGAGCTCGGTGACGTAGTGGTCCTGGTGGACGTGATGGACCAGCGCGACCGCCGGCATCTTCAGCCACCACCAGGCGGGTGTGAAGAACGCGATCCCGTTGACGACCTCGAGCACGACGTCGGCGTCGGCCCCGATCCCGCGGCGGGTGGCCAGTGCGGCCCGCGTGAAGACGGTCAGCCGCGAGCCCATCCGGTGGATCTCCAGGCCGTCGGCCGGCCGTGAGAGAGCCTCGCATCCCGGGTAGGCGCCCGCGATCACCGTGACACGGTGTCCCCAGTCCAGCCAGCGGGAGACCTGCCCGTACAGGTTGGTCCCGGTGCCGCCGCCCTGGGGGTGCGTCCAGTCGCGGTCGGTGAGCAACAGCACGTGCAAGGGAGCCGCGACGCTAGCGCAGGGGGTCGAGGGGAGGATGTCCGGCGGATCCCTAGAATGCCCCGCACTGTGTCGTTCCTGCGTCGCCCCGCCGTCCTCCTCGTCTCCGGTCTGCTCGCCCTGAGCCCGGCCGCGCCTGCCTTTGCGCAGAGCGCCGGTGACGAGCAGTACTCCGATCCGCTGGCCGGCCAGGGAAGCTCCGAGCCGTCCGCGCCCTCCTCGAGCGGGGACGAGCCGTCGCTGACCCAGCAGCCGCAGGGTTCGGGCTCAGCGGGCTCCGGTTCCTCCGGGTCGGGCTCATCCTCGGGCTCGGGCTCCGGTTCGGCCGGTACCGGGAGTGCCGGGACGAGCGCCCCCACGACCGCGCCGTCCGCCGGGAGCACCGGCGGCGAGCTGCCGCGCACGGGCCTCGACACCGGCACGATTGCGGTGCTCGGCATCGCGCTGATGGTCCTCGGCATCGGCCTGCGCCTGCGCACCGCCGATGCCCGCTTCTGAGCGGGAAGCTCCGACCAGCACGGCGTCGGCCGCGGAGACCGAGGCGCTCGGCGCCGCGCTGAGCGCACGCCTGCGGCCCGGCCATGTCGTCCTGCTCACCGGGGAGATGGGGACGGGGAAGACGACGTTCGTCCGGGGAGCGCTCCGGGCGCTCGGCGTGACCCGCCCCGTGACGAGCCCGACCTTCACCCTGGGCCAGCGCTACGACGAGGCGATCCCACCCGCCGCACATCTCGACCTGCACCGCCTCGCCGGCCTCGACGACGAGGACCCGGCCCTCCTGCACGACTACGTCGGCCCGGGGCGGATCGCGTTCGTCGAGTGGCCCGAGCGGGCCGAGCCGACCCTCGCCGGGCTGGGGGAGATCGCCGCCCGGGTCCGTCTCGAGCACGTGGACGAGCACACCCGCCGGGTCACGGTCACGTGAGCCTCCTCGCCTTCGACACCTCGACGGCCGACACCGTCGTGGGCCTGCTGCTGCCGGGGGAGAGCGCGCGCACCGCCGAACACCGGCCCGCGGCGGGTGAGCGGCCCGGCCACAGCGGGCAGCTGCTCGTGCTTGCGAACCGCCTGCTCGCCGAGGCGGGGATCGGGTGGCCCGAACTGACCCGGATCGGCGTCGGGACCGGCCCCGGCACGTTCACCGGCCTGCGGATCGCCGTGACCACCGCCCGTGCCCTCGCGCAGGCCGGCAGGCAGGAGCTCGTCGCGGTGAGCAGCCTCGAGGCGCTCGCGGTGACCGGTGCGCGGCCGCCGGGCGACGACCCGGCGACCGCGGATGGATCGGCACCGGCCATCCGTGCTGCGGAGATCCCGCATGGCGACAGATCCACAGCACGGATCGCACCCACGGCGTCTCCCGCGCCCGGCGTTCTGGCCGGCGGTGACGCACGGCGCGGTGAGCTGTGGGTCGCCGCGTGGCGGGACGGGGCCCCGCTGCTCGAC
>JACDAP010000066.1 GCA_013695395.1 Solirubrobacterales bacterium | reverse complement strand
CCCACGCGGACCCCGCGCCTGCCGGAGGCACGGCTCGCCCGCAGGAGCTTGCTCGTCACCCGATCGCCTGCGCCAACGCCCCCGGCGGTGTGCTCGGGACCCGTGGAGAGGACGAGCGCCGAGCGCCCGGCGGCCGAGAGGACCATCGCGACGCGGCCCGCCGGGCGCCCGTCGCGGGCCGAGACGTCATAGCGCCACGTGCGACCGCCGCGGAGGAGCGGCTGGCCCGCGCGGCGGAGCATCGCCTCGGGCGTCGCGTCGAGCAGGACCTTCCCGAGGCCGGCTGCGCCGAGGCGTGCGCGGGCGGCCAGGGCACGCTTGGCCGGGACGCCGACCGCGCGCTCCCACATCTGCAGGTAGGCCTCCGAGCCCCGGAGCATGTCCTGGGCGAAGGAGGGGTCGCCGCGACGCCGGACCTCCTCGAGCCAGTCGAGGTAAAGGCCGAACTGCGCGACGCCGTCCTTGTTGAAGTCCCACGTGCGCTTGCCCGTCGTCGCCTGCTCGATCGTCTGCTTGCCGTCGAGCGACTTGAACGGGTAGGTCAGCGGATCGTTCGTCGTCGCGTCCGCGCGCGGGATGGGCTGACGCGCGACGCCGTTCATGTCCGAGCCGAAGCCGAAGCCGAAGAGGTAGCGCGGGTCGCGCAGTGCCCGGATGCGCTTGTGCTCGGCGACCATCCACGAGGAGTCCGAGGACATGCCGATCGCCGCGGTCTTCGGAATGACCAGGCCGCCGGCGCGCAGGATCCGCGGCTCGTCGACCGGGGTGCTCCAGCTGTGGGAGGAGATGACCCCGGAGTAGCCGCGGGCCTCGATGAGGTCGAGCGTGCTCTGCCGCGCGGCCTGGCTCATGTGGTCGGGGTCGATGAGCATCCCCTTGTCCATCATGCGACCGACGAGATCGCGCCCGATCGCGCTCAGGCCGACGGTGTTGCAGTGTGGGGTCGGGGGGTAGACGGGCGTCTGGCCGCCCGGGGCGATGAGGCTGGCGAACGCCGACGCCTGCTCCGCGCCCGGGCCGAAGGTCAGCTGGGGCTTGTCCGAGGCCTGCGGGTCACCCGTGCACGTGCGCATGTCGAAGAAGCGGCCGGTCTCGATCTTGTTGCTCGCGTTCGTCACGAGGCCGTTCGTCCCGGGATCCCCCGCCGCCCCGGAGATCGCCGTGTCGGTCTTCACCGCGAGCTCCATGCTCCGCACGCCCATGGCGTGCAGCGCGTCGAGATCCCGGCGGACGCTCTCGCGCGTGCAGGCCGGGACGCCATTGAAGATCCGGCAGTCGAAGAGCCGGGAGATCTCGACGCCGGAGATCACCGCGAGCTTCCCGGCGTTCACGACCTCCCGCGCCTCGAACGGCGTCTTCACGATCCGCATCCAACCCTTGCCCGGGCCGCCGGACTGCGCGTCGATGTAGTCCTGCAGCGCCTCGAGCTGCTCGATCTCCAGGCGGACGGCGTCCATCTCGTTGCAGCTGTGACGCTTGGAGGGCTGCAGGCCGCAGAGCCCGGTGCTCTCCACGGCGAGGTTCACGAGGACGCGCAGGCCGCCGCGGTACGCGCGCTCGACCCAGCGGTAGTACGTCCCCTCGTGCGTCAGCGAGCCCGGCGCGGGCCAGTCGCGGAACGTCGGCCAGCCCACGGTGTCGTGCGTGTCCGTCGCGGGCTTCCCGCTCACCGCGTTCTCGAAGGCCAGGCCGAAGCCCCCGGGCTCGTGGTCGGGACAGTCGACCATCGCCGCCGCGACGCCGTACGGGCTCCACGGGCGTCCGCAGTGCGCGTTGCCGCCGAAGATCTCGAAGGCCATCCAGTGCGAGTGCGACTCGAGCAGCCCGCTCGTCTCCGCGAAGGGCCCCGCGCCGCGCGTCGGCTCACCGACGACGTCCGTGTCGGATTCCGGGAACGTTGCACAGCCCTCGGCCTTCGGGAACGTGAAGGCCCCCGGGGCCGCCGAGGCCTCAAGCCGCCCCGCGTCGTCCACGGCCAGAAAGCGGCCACCGGGCGCGGCGATCGACAGCGTGAACGCGTCCCCGCGGACGTCGACGCGGAAGTCCGCTTGCGGGCCGGGGGTCGCCGCACCGGCGACCGCACCGCTCGACGGATCGACCGCGAGGACCTGCCCGCTCTTGCCGTAGAGGAGGTACCGGCCGAGGGCGGTCGCCTGCATGCGGAACGGGCCGACGTCGGTGGCCACGGCCCGGCCGAGCGTCTCGGAGCGCAGGTCGACGCACCGGTTCACGAGCGTGAAGCGGTCGTCGGGCTGCAGCGCGGAGGCCGGCGGGGCGGCGGCCGCCAGCGCGAGAGCGGTGGAGGCGGCGGTGAGGACGGTGCGGAAGGGAGTCACTGGGGGTCCGTCTCGGGCTCGGAGAGCGCTCACCCTAGTCGGCACGCGGGCGGGCGCGCGGCACTCTCCGCGAGGCACGCCGCGACCCGGCCCGCGCCGATGCGGGCTCGACTACGCTCGCGGCCGTGCCGCTTTCCCGCCGTTCCCGCCCCCTGCTCGCCGCGCTCGCGGTGCTCGCCGCGGTGACCGTCGCCGCCCCCGCGTCGGCGCGGACGCCCCTCGGTCTGACGGCGTGCCGGGCGGTCGAGGGCGCGTACCAGTGCTCGGGCCTCGTGCGCAGCTGGGACGGCGTCCCGCTCGACACGACGGTGACGGTCGGATCGAAGGCCTTGCTCGAGGGCGGGCGGCTGCCCCTGATGACCGAGCTCAACGGGCTGGGCAACTAGAAGTGGGAGTACCTCGACCCGGCCTCGAAGGCCTACACGGACAACGCCTACGGCTGGGCACGACGGGGCTACGCCGTGCTGACGTACACCGCCCGCGGCTTCTGGGGCTCGTGCGGGACGCCGGAGTCGCGCGCCGCCGACCCCGTGGGCTGCGCGCGCGGCTGGATCCACCTCGCCGATACGCGCTACGAGGTCCGCGACGCCCAGGAGCTCATCGGGCGGCTCGTCGACGACGGC
>JACDAP010000048.1 GCA_013695395.1 Solirubrobacterales bacterium | reverse complement strand
CCACAACTCAGACCCGTTGACGTCGTCGAAGGTGCGGAAGTAGCCGACGCCGCCGACGGCGGCCAGGGAGCCCGGGGAGCTGGCGGCCGGGCCGGGCCGGATGTCCTTGACCAGGGTGGTGCCGTCGGTGGTGCCGTCGCTCCTCCACAACTCCCGCCCGTTGACGCCGTCGTCGGCGGTGAAGACGTCGTGGCCCCCACCGCTGTGAACTCGCGAGGGTCAGACGGCTGGGCGCCGAGGTTGACGTCCTTGAGCAGGAACGGCGGCGAGGGGGCCGCGGCGGCTGCGGTCCCTACGCCTGGCCCGGGCAGCCCGACGACGAAGCCGGCCACCACGCCCCGCGAGATGACGGCCGCTCTCGAGGAACGCACCGGTAGATGTCGCTTACGCGCTTTCGCTCGGACGCGCTTCTGCTTCTTGCTCATGACGATCCTCGGTGGATGGGCCCAGGATCTGGAATGTCGAGCTGGCGGCGAGTACGCCGAGATGGGATCGTTCACGCCATGCTTCCCGTCTATCGCCAGCCACTCCCAGGGGGCTGGGTCGAGTTCCTGCTGCAGCAGGTCCGCCGCGTGTCGCTCACCGAGCCCGGGCCAGCTGCCGTCATCGCCACGTGAGCCCGACTCCCGGGCGCTACCGCCACTACAAGGGCGGCGAGTACGAGGTGCTCGGCGTCGCCCGGCACTCCGAGACCGAGGAGTCCGTCGTGGTCTACCGCGCGCTCTACGGCGAGCACGGGCTCTGGGTCCGCCCGGAGCAGATGTTCTCCGAGACCGTCGAGGTCGACGGCCGCACCGTCCAGCGTTTCGCCCGCCGCGACCCCTGAGCCCTGGGGGTTCGACGCCAAACGTCCCAGGAACGGGGACATCTCACGTCGCACCCCCCACGTCCGGAGCGGCATCCGCCAAGATCCGAGCCATGTCCGCCCCACTCACCGACCTGCTCGCCCAGCTCCGCGCCTGCGACTGGGTCGACCTGACCCACGCCTTCGCCCCCGGCATCCCGCACTACAGCGGGTTCCCCGACGAGGAGCGCGAGGTGCTCTACGACTTCGAGGAGGGCGTCGGGAGCATGGGGACCGGCTTCTCCGCGCACCGCTACTCCCACGTCGGCCAGTGGGGCACCCACTGCGATCCGCCTGCGCACTTCACCAATGGCGGTCGTACGCAGGACGAGCTCGGCGTCGAGGAGATGATCCTGCCTCTCGTCGTCCTCCACCTGGAGGAGGCCTGCGCCGCCGACCCGGACCTCGAGGTCACCGCCGAGCACGTGCGCGCGCACGAGGCCGAGCACGGCGAGATCCCCGCCGGCTGCTTCGTCGCGCTCTCCACCGGATGGGCGGCGAAATGGCCCGACGCCGCGGCGATGGCCAACCGCGACGCGGCCGAGGTCGCCCACTCGCCCGGCTGGGGCGTGAGCGCGCTCGAGCTCCTGGTCGAGGAGCGGGGCGCCGTCGCGATCGGCCACGACGTCACCGACACCGACCCCGGCGGCCGGGTCAGCGCCGGGGAGGTCCCCGCGGAGTCCTACATCCTCGGCGCGGACCGCTGGCAGCTCGAGCTCATGGCCGGCCTCGACGCGCTGCCCGCCGCCGGCGCCCTCATCGTGGCGACCTGGCCCAAGCCGCTCGGCGGGACGGGGTTCCCCGCCCGGGCCTTCGCGATCGTCCCGCGCGCGTGACTACTTGACGCCGATCAGGTCGACCACGAAGACGAGCGTCTCGTCCGGCCCGATGACCCCACCGGCGCCCTGCTTGCCGTACGCGAGATGCGGCGGGATCGTGATCCGGCGGCGGCCGCCGACCTTCATCCCCGCCACGCCCTGGTCCCAGCCCGGGATGACCTGGCCGGCACCGAGGCCGAAGCGGAACGTGTCGCGACGGTCCCACGAAGCGTCGAACTGGTTTCCGGACGCGTGGGAGACGCCGACGTAGTGGACCTCGACGGTCTGCCCGGCGGCGGCCTCGGGACCGTCACCGACGGTGATGTCCTCGAGGACGAGCTCGGCGGGCGGAGGACCGGCGGGAACGTCGACGACGGGCTTCTCGGATGCGCTCATGCGATCACCGTAGCCACCCTGAGGTCGACGACGGAAACCGGCGTAATGTTCCCTGACCGTGGATAAAACCTGCCCGCCGGCGGACTCGGGGACCGTAACCCGGGTGGCTGTACGGTGTCGCAGCGCGGGAGGCCCCGAAGCCCCTCGGCTCACTACACCTGCCCCGACCCGAAAGACCCTCGTATGACCGCACACCGCTCCCTGCTCCGATCTAGCGCCCTCCTGGCCACCGCCACCGCGGCGATCCTCGCCGCCGGCTGCGGCGACAGCAGCTCCGACGAGTCCACGACGGCCGGCCAGGACGCCGCTCCCGCGGTCTCGAACGTCGCTCAGCCGGCGGCGCCCGAGCAGATCGGCGTCTTCCCGGTCCCGGGCACGCCCACCGCCTCCCCGCAGACCCAGATCTCGGTCCGCGGCGTCGCCCCCGACGCCATCGGCGAACTGACGGTCACGGGGTCGAAGACCGGTGCGCATCCCGGCAAGTTCAAGAGCCACTCCGACGGCAAGGGCGCCTCCTTCCTGCCGAGCAAGCCGTTCAGCGCGAAGGGCGAGAAGGTCACCGTCAAGACGGCCCTCGACATCGAGGGCGTCCAGAACGGCGAGTACTCGTTCACCGTGGTCGAGCGGCCCAAGGCCGGGCTGCAGAGCGACCCGACCGCGATCGACCCGAAGCTCCTGAAGGCCCTCACCGGCCAGACCGGCAAGGTCGTCCAGGGTGACGCGACGTTCAAGTCCCGCCGCGACCTGCGCCCGCCGGAGATCGAGATCCTCAAGCCGGCCAAGGACACCGCGCCGGGCAAGATCTTCATCTCGCCGAAGATCGTCTTCGGTGCCAAGCGCCCGAACGTCCAGAACGGGCCGATGATCATCGACGACAAGGGGCGCCCGATCTGGTTCGCCTCGACCGGCGGCAACACGCCGGCCGGCAACGTGAACCGCGTCAACGACTTCCGCGTCCAGAGCTACAAGGACAAGCCGGTCCTCACCTACTGGCAGGGTCGGCAGATCCTCGGCACCGGCGAGGGCGTCGTGCGGATCGTCGACAACACCTACAAGACGATCAAGACGATCAACGCCGGCAACGGGTACAAGTTCGACTTCCACGAGGCACGGATCACGCCGCAGGGGACCTTCCTGGGGATCGTCTACAACCCGGTCAGCAAGGACCTCTCGAGCGTCGGGGGGCCGAAGCGCGGGCGCCTGATCGACGCGGTCATCCAGGAGATCGACATCGAGACCGGCCTTGTGCTCTTCGAGTGGCACTCCGAAGGGCAGATCGCCCTCGAGGAGAGCTACGAGGAAGTGAAGAAGAGCCCGAAGACCACCTTCGACTACGTCCACGCCAACAGCGTGAGCCTCAGCAACGACGGCAACATCCTCGTCTCCGGTCGTGAGACCTGGTCGGCGATGAAGCTCAACCGCGCGACCGGCGAGTTGATGGCCCGCATCGGCGGGAAGAAGAGCGACTACGAGATGCTCGGGAAGTCGCAGTTCGCCTACCAGCACGACATCCAGGAGCTCCCGGACGGCACCCTCAGCATCTTCGACAACGAGGCGGCGCCGCAGGTCCGCGACCAGTCGCGCGGGCTGCTCCTGACGATCGACGAGGAGAAGAAGACGGCATCGGTCAAGCAGGAGTTCAAGCACGAGCCCGAGGCCCTCACCGCCGGGACGCAGGGCAGCTTCCAGGCGCTGGAGAACGGCAACTTCTTCGCGGAGTGGGGCTCGCAGGGCTACGTCACCGAGTACAGCGCCGACGGCAAGATGCTCTTCGACGCCCGGATCGCCCGCGGCCAGGACTCCTACCGCGGCTACCGTCACGAGTGGGTCGGCACGCCGCGCGCCAAGCCGGACGCCGCCGTGGTCAAGTCCTCGGCCTACGCCTCATGGAACGGCGCGACCGAGGTCGCCGAGTGGAAGCTCCTGACCGGCTCGAAGAGGAGCGCGGTGAACGAGGAGATCGGCTCGGCCAAGGCGAAGGGCTTCGAGACCCGCATCACCATCAAGGGCGCGAAGAGGTTCGTGGCGATGCAGGCCGTCGATGAGGACGGCAAGGTGCTCGGGCTCTCCCGGCTGCGCACCGCCAAGAGGTAGCGCAGCCGGGTGCGGCGGTCCTTCCGGGGGCCGCCGCGTCACCGGTCCTTCGGGACGCCCGTGAGGCGGCGCGGCAGCGGAACGGGCGAGAGCTTGTGCGCGGCCATCCCCGCGAACTCCTTCGGGGCGAGCTTGGCCGTCAGGCCGCGCAGCTCCTCCTGCTCGGCCGGACCGAGCTCTCGCCGGTGGCGGACGAGCTCGGTCAGCCGCCGTCGCTCACGCGGCTCGAGCCGGCCGACGTGCTCACGCGCCAGCAGCGCCATCTCCGCGACGGCGATCACCTTGTAGACCGGCAGGTACCGGGCGGAGCGCTTGAGGGCGGCGCCCTTGAGGAGCTTGGAGATCACGCCCACAGTGTGCCCGCGGGGCTCACCGCTCAGTCGCGCCGGCGGTCGAAGCGAACCCGGAAGCGGGCACCACCGAGCTCCGGGGAGGCGTCGAGCTCGACGCTCGCTCCGTGATGGCCCGCCTGCTGCGCGACGAGTGCCAGCCCGAGGCCCGAGCCTTCCACCGTGGTCCCCTCGACGCGCACGAAAGGCTCGAAGATCCGTGCCCGGTCCTCCTCGGCGACCCCGCGTCCGTCGTCCTCGACGGTGAGCACAGGGCCGCGCGGCTCGAGACGGACACGGACGGTCCCGCCCGGACGTCCGTGGCGCGCCGCGTTCTCCAGCAGGTTGTCGAGGACCAGGCGCAGGCCCGGCGCCCAGCCCTCCACCTCGACCGGGTCCTCTGGGACGGTCCGCTCCCAGGTGGTACGAGGATGCCGCGTCTCGACCGCCTCCAGCGACGTGTCGAGAAGCTCGGCGAGATCCACGCATGTGCGCTCGAGCGGCTCCGCGTCGCCCCGTGCGAGCGCCTGGAGGCCGTCGAGCAGGGCGACGAGGCGCTGCTGCTCGGAGAGCGCGTGGTCGAGCAGGCCGTTGCGGCGCTCCTCGTCCAGCTCAGGGTGGCGGCGCAACGAGGACAGGTTCGCCTGCACGCTCGTCAGCGGCGTGCGCAGCTCGTGGCCGGCATCGGCGGCGAAGCGTCGGGTCGCCTCCAGGGCGCGCTCCCGATCGGCGGATGAGCGGGCCAGGCGCTGCAGCATCTCGTCGAAGCTCGCCGCCAGCGCGCGGAGCTCGCCGGGCCCCTCGTCGGCGGGAACGCGCCGTGCGAGGTCCTCGTCGCCGACGATGCTCGCCGTCAGCCTCCGGAGCCGGCGCAGCGGGCGCAGCAGCAGGTTCGCGAAGAGGAAGGTCAGCACGGAGGCCAGCACGAGCGCCAGCGCTCCGAAGATCAGCAGGCTGCGGTCGAGCGCCTGCTGGCGGGCCTCGAGCCGCTCCAGGCGGGTGGTGACCTCGAAGCGCGAGAGCCCGGCGAGCGCGTCGTCCCGCAGCGACGTGGTCAGCACGCGCCATCGACGCCCGTCGACCGCGACCGTCTGCAGCCCGTCGCGGGTGGACGGCGGTCCGGGCGGGGGCTGGCCGATCTTGACGGGCTCCTTCTTCCCGACGGTCACCCGCAGGGAGGTCCCGGATGCGCGCAGGACGGCTTCCAGCCGGGTGTCCTTGAGCGGCACCGACTGCTGGACGGCGTCGACCACGTTGGCCTGGGAGAGCTCCGCGGTCCGCTGGAGCCGCTCGTCGACCGTGTCGCTCTCCGTCCGCGCGACGTACCGGGAGACCGAGACGCCGCACACGGCGAGCACAACCGCGAGAACGGCCGCGACGCCGAGCGTGAGGCGCCCCCGGAGACTGCGCATGGGGCGAAGCGTATCCCGGCTACGGACGCAGCACGAAGCCGACGCCGCGCACCGTGTGGATCACCCGCGGCTCGCCATCGGCCTCGAGCTTGCGGCGCAGGTACCCGACGAAGACGTCAGCGACGTTCGTGCCCGGGTCGAACGTGTAGCCCCAGATCTCCTCGTGCAACCGGCGCCGCTCGAGCACCTCGCCCGGGTAGCGCAGGAACAGGTGCAGCAGCTCGAACTCGCGCCGGGTCAGGCCGAGCTCGCGCTCGCCCCGCAGCGCACGGGCCTCCTTGGGGTGCAGGCTCAGCTCTCCGACGGTGAGCGTGTCCCCGATGCCGGCGGGCCGGCGGCGGAGCAGCGCGTGGAGCCGCGCGGTGACCTCCTCGAGCGCGAACGGCTTGACGACGTAGTCGTCTGCACCCGCCTCCAGGCCACGGACACGGTCGTCGACCTCATCCCGCGCGGAGAGCACGCAGACGGGCAGGTCGTCGCCGGCGGCGCGCAGCTGGGTGAGGACCTCGAGGCCCCCGAGGTCGGGCATCGTGAGGTCGAGCAGCATCACGTCGGGGTTCTGCGAGGCCGCGGCGGCCAGTCCGGCCCGGCCGCCGGAGGCGGGGATCACGCGGAAGCCCTCGAGCTCGAGCCCGGCACTGACCGAGCGGCGGATTCCGGGGTCATCGTCGACGAGCAGGACAAGCGGCCCGGCCCCCTGCTCAGCCACGACGAACCAGCTCGCAGTCTCGGGCGATCTGGTCGGTGCTGTCGGCGAAGACCTTGTCCTGCCCCGGCCCGCAAGAGACCCGGTCGAGCGAGCCGTCGCGAGTGAAGATCACGTCGTCGCCGCCTCCCGCCGCGATCGTGTCGGTCTGGTCGTTCTTGTTGGCCGCCCAGATCCGGTCGTTGCCCGAGCCGCCGAGCACGGTGTCCGCACCGGGGCCGGGGTAGAGGCGATCGTCCCCTGCGTCGCCCGCGAGCAGGTCGTCTCCGCTGCCGCCGTAGAGCCGGTCGCTGCCGCCCCGGCCGAACAGGCTGTCGTTCCCGGCCCGTGCGTAGATCTTGTCCGCGCGGTTGGTGCCGCGGAGCACGTCGTCGCCTGAGGTGCCCTTCTTGGTCGCGGCGAGGGCCGCTGGTGTGCCGACGAGCGCGGTGAGAAGAAGGAGCGCCAAGAGCGTGCGGCAGCGATGCATGCCTCACAAGATGCCGGACACAGGGCCGTCGCGGGCGCGAACCTGGGCCTTCTCACGGCGTTCTCACGATGGGTGAGGATGGCGTGAGAGGTGTCGTCGCATGGTGTCCGGAGAGGGCAGGGTGGCTCTCGCACGACGACTCGACCCAGGAGGAAGACATGTTCGACAGCAAGCGCAGAGCCCTCACCGCGACCGTGACGATCGGCCTGATGATCCCGGCCACCGCGATGGCGGCGACGATCAGCGGCACCGACGGAAACGACCGGCTCAAGGGCACGAGCAGCGCCGACCAGATCGACGGCCGCGCCGGCAACGACCGCATCATCGGTCGAGCGGGCGACGACACGATCGTCGGCGGGTTCGGCAACGACCGGGTCTTCGGCGGGAACGGCGACGACGACATCCGGGGCGCGCAGGGCAACGACCTGCTGCTGGGCGGCAAGGGCGCGGACACGATCCGCGGCGACGGCAACGACGTCGGCGATCCCACCTCGTTCGACCGCATCTACGGCAACTCGGGCGACGACAAGCTCTTCGGCGGCGACTCGAGGGACCGGATCTTCGGCGGCACCGGCAACGACGAGTCCCACGGCGAGAACGGCAACGACCGGATGGCCGGCGGCAAGGGCGACGACACCCAGTTCGGCGAGGGCGGCAACGACGTGATCTTCGCCAACCAGGGCGTCGACACGAGCTTCGGCGGCGAAGGCAACGACACGCTGTGGGCGCTCTCCCGCAAGGACGTCACCCCCGGCCCGAACGGCGAGGTCGACGAGGTCGGCGACACGCTCGACGGTGGCAACGGCAACGACCGCTTCCTGACCCGCGACGGCGAGGTCGACCGCATCACCTGCGGCGAGGGCAAGGACCGCGTGTTCGCCGACGAGGTCGACGTGATCACCGACGCGACCGAGGAGAACCCGAACGGCTCCTGCGAAGTCGTCAAGCGCGGCGCTCCGAAGGCCAAGGATGCGCAGTCCGAGGACGCCCAGGAGGCGCCCAAGGAGGAGAAGGTCCAGTCCTGACCTGACACCCCCGGAAGCATGACCCGGCCGCCGCGCGCTCCTTGAGGGTGCCGTGGCGGCCGTTCGTCGTTCCCGGGACCCGTCGGTCGCTACGTGGCGACGGCGGCCGGCTGTCGCTCACCCGTCGCGCCGTCCTCGACGGGTGCCGCTGCGGCCGCGCGGCGGGCCCGCAGGTGCCGCACGGTGAGCACGCCTCCTGCCGCGCCGGCGCAGGCGAGCGTCGGGATCAGCGTCAGGTTGTGCCGGGACTCGGACACGAGGATCGAGTTGAGCGCCGAGACGTAGAGCAGCGCACCCGCCGGGAGGAGCAGCAGCTTGCGCCTGGTCACGATCAGGCCGACCAGCAGCGCGGCGAAGCCCAGGAAGACGAGCGTCAGGTGGTAGGTCATCACCGAGGCCACCCGGCGCTGGTCGCTGCCGACCGAGTAGCCGCCCCACAGCCGCCAGACCTTCTTGACCATCATCCAGGCGAAGTCGACCGGCTGACCCAGGGCGTAGCGGCGCAGGTTCGCGAGCCCCTCGGCCTTGAGCGCCGCTTCCTCTGAGAGCTCGGGCCGGCGGAGCGCGACGGTCTTGATGACCTCCTGTGAGCGGATCTGGAAGTAGCCACGGACCGAACGCAGCTCCGGGAACTGCTGCTTGGTCTCCTCGGCGAGCGCCTTCTTCGTGCCGAAGAGCTTGCCTTCGCCAGGCAGGTAGGTCCCGATGAACAGGTTGGAGCCGCCACCGTTGGAGAGCGGGACGAACGTGCCGGCTTCGTTGGAGGCGTAGATCGTCCAGGGCAGGACGCCGAGGAACAGCGCGACGAGGAACGGCGCCATCGCGACGCCGGCGGCTCGAGGACCCACCGGGATGCGGCCGCGGCGTCGCCTCCCCTCGCCTGAGGCCTCCGCCGACGCCTCGCCGGACACCTCCTCGGGCTCCCCCGTGGCCCGTGTGCGCCCGCGCTGGGCCATCCAGGCCGCGCCGCCCATCGCTGCCGCCGCGACCAGGGGAAGCAGGGCGAGATCGGCGCGCGTGAGCACCGTGGCGGCGAACAGCAGCCCGGCGAGCACCGCTTTCCACCGATACCGCCCCGGGTCTCGGATGGCGAGCACCGTCACCGTCAGCGCCACGGTCGCCAGCAGCGCGCCCAGCGGTTCGGAGAGCAGGTCGGCCGAGGCGGCGATCAGGGGTGGGTAGAACGCAACCGCCGCGGCGGCGATCAGCCCCGCGACCCGTCCCGCCAGCACGAGTCCGAACGCGAAGGTCGCGAGGATCAGCAGCGTCCCGACGCCGGCCTGCCAGGGGTAGGCGGCCGGGACGTCCGGGCGCTCCTCCGAGCGCGGCGGCTCGCGGTCGAAGTAGTAGGCGGTCGCGAAGAGGACGGGCGCGCCCGGGACCCAGTGGACCGGGTCCTTCATGCCGCGGACCCCGTACTTGTGCTTCAGCACGATGTCCTTCGCCAGCAGCGCGTACGAGCGCTCGTCCTTGGACTGGTACTCGGTCGGGTTGGCGGCCGCGTTGAACCGCAACGCTCCCCCGGCTGCGACCACCACGAGGAGCGCTATCCAGACGAAGCGCATACGCCAACCATAGGCCACGAGGCGGACATCCGAGCTGGCCGCCACGGACGGACGGAGCTTCTACGATGCCCCGCGTGTCCCGTTCTATGACCTCTTCCCTCATGGCCGCCGGCCTTGTCGCCCTCGGCCTGGCCGCGTGCGGCGACAATCAATCCGACGGCGGCGAGCAGGCCGACGCGCCCACCACGAGCACTGCCGCGACCGCGGCAGCCTCGGGTGCCTCCCCCGCCCCGTCCAGCACCTCCTTGCGCCCCCCGACCTCGGAGATCAAGGTCTCCAGGGCCGCGCAGGCCCCCGGCTTCATCTTCGTCGCACCCAAGAAGGTCTTCGGCGCCAAGCCACGCCCAATCGCCGAGACCGGCGCCGAGATCATCGACCCGAAGGGCCGCGTCCGCTGGTTCAGGCCGAACAAGGGCAAGAACGTCGCCCAGGACTTTCGCCGCCAGACCTACAAGGGCAAGCCGGTCATCACGTACTGGTACGGGCGACTGTCCAACGGGACCGGCAAGGGGAAGGCGTACATCCTCGATGAGAGCTACAAGCGGATCGCGACCGTGGAGGCGGTCGGCAAGGACATCGAGGCCGACTTTCACGACTTCGTGATCACCGAGGACGACACCGCGCTGCTCGGCTCCTACCGCAAGACCAAGGCGGGCGACAAGCCGGTCGTCGAGGGTGTCCAGCAGGAGCTCGACATCGAGACGAACAAGGTGCTGACCGAGTGGCACAGCCTCGACGGCGTCCCCCCCTCGGACTCCTACGAACCGGAGGGCGCCCGTTCGGCCTCGAGCTTCGACTACTTCCACATCAACTCCGCCAACCTCGACGACGACGGGAACATCATCGTCTCGGCCCGCCACACGTGGGCGATCTACAAGATCGAGCGCAAGACCGGGAAGCTCCTGTGGAAGCTCGGCGGCAAGGACTCCGACTTCAAGATGGGCGAGGGCACGCAGTTCGCCTGGGCCCACGACGCGGTGCCCGAGGGGGGCGGCGTCTACCGGATCTTCGACAACGTGACCGGTGACAAGGGCGCCCCGACGCTCGGCGACGCCTCCCGGGTGATCCGCGTCAAGCTCGACGAGAAGGCGGGGACGGTCAAGCTGCTCAGCGAGCAGGAGCATCCCGATCGCATCGCCACGGGGACGCAGGCCAACGGCCAGCGGCTGCCGAACGGGAACCTCTTCGTCGGCTGGGGCACCTCGGGGGTCTTCAGCGAGTTCACCCCCGGCGGGCGGATGCTCTTCGACGCCGAGCTGCCGAGCGGCCTCGACACCTACCGCGCCTACAAGTCGGTGTGGAAGGGCACGCCGAGCGGCCGGCCGCGCGTGGCCGCCCAGCGCAGCGGTGGCCGCCTGCGGGTCGAGGCCAGCTGGAACGGCTCGACCGAGGTCGTCCGCTGGCGGGCGCGGACCGGGCCATCGGCCAAGCGGCTGAAGGCGACCGGCGGCAAGGCGCGGTGGACGAACCTCGAGACCCGCTTCAGCGTCCCGGCCGGCAAGGCCAGGTTCGTGGCCGTCGAGGCGCTCGACAAGCGCGGCAAGGTGCTCGCGACCTCCGCCGCCAAGCGTGTCAGTCGCTGAGCAGCCGCAGCGCGAACAGGGTCGCGCTCACCGCGGTCGCCAGGTTCAGGCTCGAGACGCCCGGCGCCATCGGCAGCGCGAGCCGGGCGTCGGCCCGCTCCAGGAGCGCGGGAGAGAGGCCGCCGCGCTCGGTCCCGAAGGCGAGGATCGCGCCCGGCGGCACCGCTCGCGGGTCGAACCGCTCGCCGTCCGGATCGAGCGCGAGCAGGGGCCGCGGCCCCTTCGGCAGTCGGTTGATCCGGTAGACGGGAAGGGCGAAGTGCAGGCCGGCCGCGCCGCGGATCGCGTCCGGGTGCCACGGATCCTGGTGGCCGGTGGTGAGCACGCCACCCGCGTCCGCTCCGGCGGCGACGCGGATCGCGGCGCCCAGGTTGCCGAGGTGGCGCGGCTCCTCCAACAGGACCAGGGGCGCGGGATCGTCGGCAGCGATCAGGACGTCCGGGTGGGGCCGGACGGGGCGGCGGGCGACGGCGACCACCTGGGCCCGCGGCACGACGCGGGCGAGCTCTTCCTCACCGACGGCCTCGACGCTCAGCTCGACGTCCGGTGCCATGCTCCCGCGCAGCGCCTCGAGCGCATCCGGGTCGGCGGTCCAGGCGCCGAGGATCTCGCCCCCGAAGCGGACCGCGTGCTTGAGCGCGTGGAAGCCCTCGAGCACCGCGAGGCTGCCGTCGCGCCGGGCGCGGGCGACATCGGTGAGGCGCATCGCCGAGCCCTCGTCCGGCCGGGCCTCCCGCACCGTCGCTCAGCCCGGCTGGGTGAGCTGCGCGAGCATCTGCGGCAGCGCGGTGAGGAAGTGGGCGACGAGCGCTTCGTCGATCACGACGCGGACGGCCGCGAAGTGGGCGTGGTCGCCGTGCGCGTGGGCCTCGGTCTCGATCGAGGCACCGGCCAGCGCGTAGAAGGGCAGCAGCGAGAACCAGTCGAGCTCCTCGAAGTCGTCCTTCTCCACCCCGCTGGCCTCCAGCACCGCGAGCAGACGGGGGTCGAAGGTCGACTGGCCGGGAGCGATGTGCGCGAGCTCGGTCATCGCCTCAGTGTGGCGGACCCGGCGCTCCATCCGCTCGTCGCTGAGAATGGATGCGCGCCCCGCCACGCGGGCATCATTCCATCCTCACCATCCGTGCGCTGCTGAGAATGGATGCGCGCCCGCTGGGCGGGCATCGATCCATTCTCACCGCTCAGCCCGGCTCGGCGAGCGCCCGGCGGATCCGCTTGGCCGAGACCTTGCGGGCGCCGAGCGGCTGGGCGAAGAGCGCCACGCGGAGCTCCTCGAGTAGCCACGGAATCTCGCGCAGCGCCGCGGGAACGGCCCGGCCCGCGGGCAGGGCGGCGAGCGCGGCGGCGAGCTCCTCCTCCAGCCCCCGGATCTCGGCGCTGTGCCGCCGGTCGAGCTCGGGGTTCTGCGCCACCCGGTCGAGCCGGTGCGCCGCGGCACGGAGGTACCGCGCGAGG
>JACDAP010000042.1 GCA_013695395.1 Solirubrobacterales bacterium | reverse complement strand
GCCCACCGGATGGTCGAAGGCCAGCCGGCCGGCGTGCAGGAACTGACGCGTGAGCCCGAGCGGGACGCCGCCGTGGGCGCTGTACTCCGGGTCCCCGGCGACCGGGTGCCCGATCGCCTGCAGGTGCACACGGATCTGGTGGGTGCGGCCCGTGTCGAGGCGCACCCGAAGCAGCGTGTGACGGGGGAGCGCCTCGGCGAGCTCGAAGTGCGTGCGCGCCTCCTTGGGCGCGTCGGTGTCGGTCGAGTGCCGCGTCCGGACCGCGCGGTCGCGGCCGATCGGCGCGTCGATCGTCCCCGAGCGGGCCGGCGGGCGGCCCTCGACCAGGGCGAGGTACTCGCGGGTGATCTCCCGCCGGGCCAGCTGCTCCTTGAGCGCGCGATGGATCGCCTCCGACTTCGCCACGACGAGCAGGCCGGAGGTGTCACGGTCGAGGCGATGCACCAGCCCGGCACGCCCGGCGTCCTCACCACCCGCAGCCCGGCCGGCGAGCGCCTGGGCCAAGGTTCCGGAGCGATGCCCGCGGGCCGGGTGGACGACCACGCCGGCGGGCTTGTCGACGACGAGGAGGTGCTCGTCCTCGTAGGCGACCCCGAAGTCTGCGGGCGGGCCCTCCCCCGGGTCACCCGGCTCGACGGCGGGGTCGAGCGTCTCGTCGACGTCCACCTCCTCGTCACCGAGCAGCTTGAACGACTTCGCGACGGGCCGACCCGCCACCGTGACCGCGCCCGCCGCGAGCAGGCGCTGCGCCCGCGAGCGGGAGCCGAGCGGCCCGGCCAGGAACGCGTCGATCCGCGTCCCCGCGTCCTCAGGCGTGCTCGCGAGCAGGGTCATCGACCGCCTCCTCCGCCACGGGCTGGGAGCGTTCCACGACCAGCACGAGCGCCACCACGCCGACCGTGATCGCCATGTCGGCCACGTTGAAGGCGGGCCACGAAGGGAGCTTCACGAAGTCGGTGACGAAGCCCTCGCGGACCCGGTCGATCAGGTTCCCGACCGCTCCGCCGGCCAGCAGTCCGGTCGGGAGCCAGACGAGCGGACGGTCGCGGTGCGTGGCGAAGTAGGCGATGAGCGCGACCATCGCCACGCCGATCACCACCGCGACCAGCGCTGTGCTGTCCTCGAAGGCCCCGAAGGCGACGCCGCGGTTGCGGACGTGGACGAGATCGACGAACGGGAACACGTCCTCGCTGCTGCCGAGCTTCACGTCGCGACGGACGAGCGCCTTGGTGATCTGGTCGACCAGCAGCACCACCGCGAGCACGAGGCCCGCGCGGCCCCAGGCACGCACCGCGTCAGTACCCGCGGACGATGCGCACGAGGATCCCGCCGACGATCTGCAGCAGCAGGATGCCGACGATCGGTGAGATGTCGATCGGGCCGAGCGGCGGGATGAAGCGGCGGAAGATGTTCAGGTACGGCGCGACGACCTGCTCGAGAAAGCCGAGGACCGCGGAGAAGGCCCGGTTGTACGGGACCCGACCGCCGAACCCGAAGAAGAGCTGGGAGAGGATGTAGGCGATGATCAGGATCGTGTAGACCTGGATCAGGGCCGCCAGGAAGTTCCCGATCTCGACGTTCACCGCCGCGGCGAGGATGGTGCTCATGCCGTCCTTCGGGTGGCGTCCATGGCGGCGTGCAGCGCGGCGGGCAGCCCCGCGTCGGTCAGCGCACGCAGACCTCGCGCGGTGGTGCCGCCCGGCGAGGTGACGCTGCGACGGACTGCGAGGGTGTCGCCGCCGTGGGCCCGGATGAGCTCGGCCGCCCCGTTCACGGTGTCGAGGACGAGCGCGCTCGCCTGCTCGGGCTTCAGCCCCGCGCGGACCCCGGCGTCGATCCAGGCCTCCGCGAAGAGCGCCACGTAGGCGGGCCCGACCCCGGAGATCCCGGTCCCGGCGCCGAGCGCCGTCTCGGGCAGCGTCATGACGCTCCCGACGCGGCCGAACAGCTGGTTGACGCGTTCGGGCTCGTCGGAGCCCTCGGCGACGAGGCTGACACCACGGCGGACCTCGACGGCGGTGTTCGGCATCACGGCGGCCACGGACGCCTGAGGGTAGGCGGTCCGCAGCGCGTCGAGCGTGACGCCGCCGAGGACGGAGACCACCAGGCCTGAGAAGCCGGAGAGCTGCTCGGCCACCGAGGCGAGCTGGTACGGCTTGTGAGCGAGCAGGACCGTGTCGGCCCGGGAACCGAGCGTGGCGACATCGGTGCCGAGCGACTCCCCTCCCAGCTCGGCGACAAGCGCGGCGGCTCGGCCGGAGCCCGAGTCGGTCGCGAGGACCGGCTCGCCCCAGCCGCGGGCCAGTGCCCCGGCCATGTTGCCGGAGCCGATCAGCCCTAGGAGCATGGTGTTCTTTTCCGCACCGGTCGAAAGATCGCCATGCTCCACAGGCTCACGACTGGTTGAAGAAGCCCTTCTCGATGAGCGACGCGCGCTCCTCCGCGGAGATCTCGACGTTCCGCGGCGTGAGCATGAAGACCTTGTCGGCGATCCGCTGCATCCCGCCGTCCATCGCGTAGGTCAGGCCGGAGGCGAAGTCGATCAGCCGCTTGGCCAGGTCGTTGTCGGTGGACTGGAGGTTCAGGACGACCGGGATCGAGTCCTTGAACTTGTCGGCGACCTGCTGGGCGTCGTTGAACGACTTCGGCACCACGAGGTGCACGCGAACGCCGCTCCCGTTGGCCGGGCGCACGGCACGCAGCGGCGCGGTCCGCGCCGGCTCGTCCTCCGCGAAGATGTCGTCGAAGTCGCCGCCGCGGCGGCGGCCGGAGCTGAGCCGGCGCACGTTCGGGCGTTCGCGCTCCTGGATCTGCGGCTCCGAGGCGTAGTCGTCGTCCGGCTCGTCGTAGTAATCCGGGTCGCGCTCCTCGGTCAGGCCGAAGAACAGCGCGGTCTTGTGGAAGGTGTCGCGAAGAGCCATGACAGCAGGAGATTAGCCGCGCAGCGGCGATCTCCTTCCTCTTGGGCGGTCCTGCCCACTAACGGAAGAGACGGCTGCCGACCCGGACGATGGTCGCACCCTCCTGCGCGGCGACCGCGAAGTCCTGCGTGGTCCCCATCGACAGGCGGGTGAGCCCGCGGTCGGCGGCGAGCTGCGCGAGCGCGGCGAACCAGCGGCGGGAGTCCTCCGGGCGTTCGGCGGCGGGCGGCATGGTCATCAGGCCGGAGACGGTGACCGGGCAGCGTGCGATGAACGCTTCGAGCTCGGCCGGGGCCACGCCGCCCTTGCCCTCCTCCTCGGCGACGTTGACCTCGACGAGGACCTCGGTTCCGGGGCTCGCGTGCCGTCCGAGCTGGCCGAGCGCGGAGTCGGAGGCCACCGAGTGGATCAGCCGGACATGCGGCAGGACCTGCTTGACCTTGCGCGACTGGAGCTGCCCGATGAAGTCCCATGTGAGCCGGCCACCGGCTTCGGACCCGGCCTTGGCGACGAGGTCCTGCGCCCGGTTCTCACCGACAAGGGTGAGGCCCGCCTCGACGAGCGCCCCGAGCTCCTCGACCGCGACGTACTTGACCGCGGCGAGCACCTCGACGTCCTCCCGGCCGAGCTCCGCGCGGACCGCGGCGAGGTTCGCGCGGATCCGGTCGGGATCGAGCCCGCGGATCAGCTCAGCCACGCGATCCCCGCCTGGCGGCCGGTGCGGGGCCCGTCGCGCCGGTGGGAGAAGAAGAGCTCCCGCGGCGTGCAGATCGTGCAGAGCCCGACGTCGCGGACCTCCGCCACACCGCCCGCGTGCAGCCGCTCGGTCGCGAGGGCCTTCAGGTCGAGCGTCGGGCCGGTCGTCCCGAAGCGCCCGCGCAGCTCGTCGCCCACCTCGTAG
>JACDAP010000030.1 GCA_013695395.1 Solirubrobacterales bacterium | reverse complement strand
CCGGCGGCCTCGCTGCGGGAGGGCAGGGCTAGTGGTTCCTCCTGCCAGGAGGAACCACAGAGCATGAGCCTGGTCGACCGACGTATCGGCCTGCTCTTCTTCGTCTTCGCGATGCTGCTCGCGTCCGCCTTCGCGCGGGCGCTCTACCTCGGGACCATCAAGGGCGACAACCTCGCGCGCGCGGCCAACACGCAGCAGAACGCGACCGAGGTCGTCCCGCCGCGGCGCGGCTCGATCCTCGACCGCCGGGGTGTCGAGCTGGCCGTCTCCGAACCGGCAAGTGACATCTCGGTGACACCATATCTGGTCAAGCAGCCGGCTCGGACGGCGCGACGGCTCGCACCGCTGCTCCAGCAGCCCGAGGACGAGGTGCTCGAGAAGCTCACGCGCGAGAAGACCGGCTTCGTCTACCTCAAGCGTGAGCTTCCCTCCGACCGCGCGGAGAAGATCCGCAAGCTCGCACTCCCCGGCATCGCCTTGGCCCCGTCCGAGTCGCGCGAATACCCGCGCCAGTGGCTGGGCTCGCAGGTGCTCGGCATGGTCGGGACCGACAACGCCGGCCTCTCGGGGATCGAGGCCGAGCGCAACCGGCTGCTCACCGGCAAGCCGGGGCTGCGCCGCTCCGTCCGCGACGCCCTCGGCGAGGACCTCGAAGTCCGTGACGTCACCCCGGCCAAGCCCGGCAAAGACCTCACGCTCACGATCGACGCCCAGATCCAGGATCGGGCCGAGACGGTGCTGCACGACCTCGGCGCGAAGTTCTCCCCCAAGGGGGCGAGCGCCGTCGTGCTCGACCCGCGCACGAACGAGGTGCTGGCGATGGCCAACTGGCCGCAGGTCGACGCGAACGCACCGGGCCAGGCGCCTGAGAGCGCACAGCGCAACCTCGCCACGAACTTCACCTACGAGCCGGGCTCCACGTTCAAGGCGTTCACCGTCGCCGCCGCGGTCGAGGACAAGACCGTCACGCCGGAGGAGACCTTCAACCTCGCGCCGACGATCCAGGTCGCCGACCGAACGATCGGCGAGTCGCATGATCGTGGGCCCGCGACGCTCTCCACCAAGGAGATTCTCGCCCAGTCCTCGAACGTCGGCGCGGTCACGATCGGCCTGAAGATGGGCGCCAAGCGCTTCGATGAGTGGACGCGGCGCTTCGGCTTTGGCACCCCGACCGGCGTCGACCTCCCCGGGGAGGAGCGCGGCCTCGTGCTCCCGCTCGAGAAGTACTCGGGCTCCACGATGGGCAACCTGCCGATCGGGCAGGGCCAGTCGGTGACCCAGATGCAGATGGCCACCGCCTACTCGGCGATCGCCAACGGCGGCGTGCTCCGCCCCGCACGGGTGCTCAAGGCGGTCGACGGCGCGGCGCTGCCCGAGCCGAAGGGCAAGCGGGTCATCTCAGCGCGGACCGCCCGCGAGGTCCGGGGCATGCTCGAGGGCGTCTTCGCACCGGGCGGCACTGCCGCCGAGGTCGAGATCCCCGGGTACTCCCTGGCGGGCAAGACCGGCACGGCGAACAAGTTCGACACCGAGCTCGGCGAGTACTCCAAGGAGAAGTACACGGCCTCGTTCGTCGGCTTCGCGCCGGCCAAGAGCCCGAAGCTCCTGATCTCCGTGATGGTCGACGAGCCGAAGGGCGAGTTCTACGGCGCCCAGGTCGCCGCCCCGGCTTTCGGGAAGATCGCCTCCTTCGCACTCCCGTACCTGAAGATCGCGCCGCGCTGAGGTCGGGTGCACGGTCGTGCGGGCACCGCCGCAGCGCCCCGTAGACTCGCCGCCGATGACGCTGGCCGATCTGTTCGGTCCCGAGCAGCCGCCGGTCGAGGTGCGGGCCCTGGCCTTCGACGACCGGGTGGTCGAGCCTGGGACCGTCTTCTTCTGCGTTCCGGGGTTCTCCCGGGACGGGCACGACTTCGCCCCTCAGGCGGTCGCGCGGGGAGCCGCCGCGCTCGTGGTGCAGCGGGAGCTCCCCGGCCTCGACGTGCCACAGGTGCTCGTGCCGGACGTCCGCGCGGCGATGGCCCCCGCGGCCGCGGCGCTCCACGGCGATCCGACCGCGCGGCTGGTCACGGCCGGGATCACCGGCACGAACGGCAAGACGACCACGGCTTACCTGCTCCGCGCGCTGCTCGAGGCGGGCGGTCACCGGACCGGGCTGCTCGGCACCGTCGCGAGCGTGGTCGGTGGGGTGGAGGAGCCGATGCAGCGCACGACGCCCGAGGCGATCGATCTCCAGGCCTCGTTCGCCGCGATGCTCGTCGCGGGGGACACGCACTGCGTCATGGAGGTCTCATCGCACGCGCTCGAGCTGCGCCGCGCGGACGCGGTCCACTGGGCCGTCGCGGTCTGGACGAACCTCTCCCAGGACCACCTCGACTTCCACCCGAGCCTCGAGGCCTACTTCCTGGCCAAGCGGAGGCTGTTCCGCGCCGCGGAGGGTCCCTCGGTCATCAACGTCGAGGACGAGCACGGGCGGCGGCTGGCGGCCGAGCTCTCCGAGCCGATCACCGTGGGCTTCGGGGAGGGTGCGGAGGTCCGGGCCACCGACGTCTCCTTCGGCCTCGCGGGCTCGGACTTCACCCTCGATGGCACCCGGGTGCACATCGCCCTGCCGGGCCGGTTCAACGTGCTGAATGCCCTTGGGGCGATCGCGGCCGCGCGGGTGCTCGGGGTCGACGAGGCGACCATCGCCGCGGCGCTGCCCGACGCGACGACGGCGCCCGGGCGCATGCAGAGCGTCAACGCGGGGCAGGACTTCGCGGTGCTCGTCGACTACGCCCACACCCCGGACGGGCTCGAGCATGTCCTCAAGGCGGCGCGTGGGCTCGCACGGGACCGGCGGGTCATCGTCGTCCTCGGCGCCGGCGGTGACCGCGACCGTGGGAAACGACCGCTCATGGGGGCGGTGGCCGGCACCCTCGCGGACGTCGTCCTCGTCACGAGCGACAACCCGCGCTCGGAGGAGCCCGCCGCCATCGTCGCCGAGGTGCTCGAGGGCGCGGGGCCGGACGCGCGGGCGATCGTCGACCGGCGCGCGGCGATCGGCGAGGCGATCGCCGC
>JACDAP010000002.1 GCA_013695395.1 Solirubrobacterales bacterium | reverse complement strand
ACCACGTGGAACGGCGCCCACCGTCGGCGGCTGAGATCGACGTGCAGCGGCAGGTGACCGAGCTCGGCCAGGGCGGACTCCAGATCCTCCCCGTAGCGGGGGGCCAGCTCGGTCAGGTCGATCTCCTGCGCCCCCTCGAAGAGGAAGGAGTGATCGGGCCGACGAGCGGGGTCGCGATGGAGCATCAGGTGGTCGTGCGGTGAGTGGACCCGCTCCGGGGCCGGCGGCCCGGCGCCGCCGTTCGGGACCAGCAGCGCGGTCACCGCGGCTTCGCGGGTCGCGTGCTCCAGGGCAACAGCCGGTTCGGGATGACACGCGGTGGCGACGGTCAGCCCCCGGTCCGGATGTGTCAGGGCGCAGAGGATCACCGGGAAGCTGTCGAGGGTCAGGTTGACCCAGGTCGTCGTCCAGCCGCGGTGCGCCAAGGTCTCGCGCCACCTCGTGGCCGCACCGGGCACAGAAGCGGGCCGCACCCGTTCCCGGCTGACGCGTTGCATCCACGTCCAGACGAACGCATCGCGCTCGACGAGCTCGCAGAAGGCGCGCGACCGCGCCTGGGCTGCGTCGCGGTGGGCGGCGGCGCCCGAGCTCGTCCACGGCAGCCGGTGGGGATCGGTGCTCGTCAACAGGACCGTCTCGGCGGGAACCCACCGGTCCGCGCCGTCGTGCGCCGTCGCCCGTATCCACAGCCGCGCGCCGTCGTCCGCGTCTGGACCGGTGGCGGAGGCGCCGGCGAACAGTGTGGACGGAGCGATCGCTCCGCGCAGCTCGGTACGGCGGGCGCGGACGGTCTCGACGGTTCCCGGGGTGAGCAGTGCGGTGCGCTCGGCCCCCTCGGCGAGCGCGACGAGTTGGGCGTGCTCCGGAGCTCCCACGCCCTGGGCCAGGCGGGAGACGGGAGGCGGCACCGCCGTGCCCAGGTCCGGGTGGGCCAGTTCGGCGACGCAGAGCACCGGCTCGGCCGCGTGGTCGAGGAGCCGGATGAAGGGGCCGAGCCGGACGATCGGCCCGAGCCGGTGGGGGCGAGCCGCGCCGATCGCCTCGAGCTCCTCGCGCCGGACCGACCATGCCTGGCCGTGGCTGCTCAGCTCGACCACGCCGATGTCGGCTCCGAGCCTCTCAGCACGCTGCAGGCCGCGGTCGAGTTCGTCGGGATCTGGGAGGTCACCCCAGACCGCTCCACGCCCCTGGGCGAGCTGGACGTAGGCGGCCAGCCGTCCGTGGGGGCTCAGGCCGGCGACGAATAAGTCGAGCGCCCGTCGGCGCTCGGCGGGCGAGAGGCTCGGGGCGAGAACGAGCAGCTCCTCGGCCGTGAAGATCGCCCCGGCGGGGACCTCGCCGTGCCGCAGCGCCGTCGAGAGCGGCGTACCGGTGCGCCCCGGCCGGGAGGGCCGAAGCGCTCCGAGCTCGGCGAGCTGGTCGGTGAGCGCTTCGACCTCCGAGGCGAGCGGATCATCGGCAGAGCGCGGCGAGGAGGCGGTCTCCCCGGCCAGGTGCGCGCCTACCAGCTCCGCCCGGCTCGCGTGGTCGCCGAGTTCGATCTCCGCCGCGACCTCGGGCCCGAGCAGGACCAGTCCGTCGCCGACGGTGCCGAGCATCCACCCGGCCGCCAGGCTCGTCGACCCCACGAGCCCGATCAGCCCCCGAGGAGCAGGGCGAGCAGTGCCACGGCGGTGTCCGGAAGCTCGAGCGCCGAGTGCACGAGACGATCGTCGATGCCTCCGATCGGACGGGCGGGGACGCTGAGCTCCGCGGCCGCCAGCAGTGCTGCGTGCATGGCGCCACCCGCCTCCATGAGCGCGTACCGATACGCCCGCGCCCCGTACTTCCGGCTCGGCCGTCGCAGATCGGCCGAAACGAACACCACCGGACCGCGCCGAGAGATCAGCTCACGGGTGGACGGCTCATCGAGCAGGAGGGTGTCGATCTCGTCCTCGTCGGCCGCGCGCACCCGCCGCAGCCGCGCGGCGAGCGGGTCGAACCACCACAGACCCGCCTCGGCGGGCCCGAGCGGGTCGCGCAGCAGCACGTGAAGGACGAGCGGGTGCATCCCTCCCGCCGATGCGATCGTCCCGCGTCGTCCCGCAGGCGTCCTGTGCAGGCCGTAGCTGAGCTCGAGGATGCTCGACAGCTCGGCGAAGGTCGTCGCGCGGCGGGGGTCGGCCGGCTGCCACGAGTGACGCGCCGTCGTGATCCCAGACAGCGCGCCGGGCCGTGCATCGAGCGCCACGGACGTCTCGCCGTGGGGGGCGGCGTAGCTCTCGGCGCAGAGGGCGGCGACCTCTGCGGTCGAGGCGCCGCGGCCGAGCGCTGAGCCGGCGGAGCTCTGCCGGTGCAGGACCCGCCAGGCGTGCTCCGCGTCGACCAGCGCTCCCCGCCGGAGAAGCAGCTCGACCAGCTCGCGCGCCGGGCCCGCCGGCTCCGGGACGAGCTCGCGGAGGGAGCTCCCTCCGTCGCAGCGATCGAGGATCATCGCCAGGGTCGCCGGATCGCCATCGACACGGACCTCGTCCATCCCGATGTCGATGGTGGCTCCGTCGGCGTCCCAGCGCACCGGGCCGGCCAGCAACGGCCGGACCGGGTCGAGCTCTTCGCCCATGCGCGGCACCGTAGCGACGGGCGGATACCGGGACAACGCAGCCGTCTGCGGTGCGGTCAACGGCCCAGCCGCGCACGTAACGCGTCGGTCGGCGCCGCCAGCCGCGCCGCGAGCCGGTAGCGCCGTGTGGCGCGGAAGCTCTCCAGGCGGGCGAGCGCGTCGTCCCGGCGGGCGAGCGCGTCATCCCGGGCCGCCTCTGCCGCGGCG
>JACDAP010000608.1 GCA_013695395.1 Solirubrobacterales bacterium | reverse complement strand
GCTCGGCTCCTCCCCCGCGTCGGTGCCGGCGGTCGTCGCGCCGTCGCCGTCGCTACCGGTCGCGCCGGCGCCTCCGGTCTCCGCCGAAGCGTCGCCCTCGGCTGGCTCCAGCCGCGCGATCGGCGTGCCCTGCTGCACGAGCGAGCCGACCTCGACGAGCAGCTCGGCCACCGTGCCCGCCTCGGGCGCGGGGACCTCGAAGCTCGCCTTGTCGGTCTCGAGCACGATCAGGGGATCCTCGACCGCCACGGTGTCCCCCACGCTGACGAGCATTTCCACGATCGGGACGTCCGTGAAGTCCCCGATGTCCGGCACCTCGACGATCACAGCAGCACCCTCCGCAGGTCGGTCAGCAGGCCCGCCAGGTGGGCGGTGAAGCGTGCGGCGGCGGCGCCGTCGATCACGCGGTGGTCGTAGGAGAGCGAGAGCGGGAGCACCAGCCGGGGCTGGAACTCCTGCCCTTCCCAGACCGGTTGCATGGCCGACCGCACGACCCCGAGGATCGCCACCTGGGGCGGGTTGACGATCGGGGTGAACCCGGTGCCCCCGATCCCGCCGAGCGAGGAGATGGTGAAGACCGCGCCGCTCAGCTCCTTCGGCCCGAGCTTGCCCTCCCGCGCCTTGCCGGAGAGCTCGGTGAGCTCGGCCGCCAGCTGGAGCAGACCCTTCTGGTCGACGTCGCGGACCACCGGGACCATCAGCCCCTTCGGTGTGTCGGCGGCGAAAGCGATGTGGCGCTCGGCCTTGACGACGAGCTCCTCACCGTCGAGGCTCGAGGCGAAGCGGGGGAACTCGTCCAGGGCCGCCGCGCACGCCTTCAGCAGCAGCGCGACCATCGTCACCTTCACGTCCTGCTGCTCGCCGTTGAGCTGCTTGCGGAACGCCTCGAGCTCGGTGATGTCCGCGTCGTCGTGGTGGGTGACGTGCGGGATCGTCTGCCACGCCGCGCTGAGGTTGCGGGCGCTGATCTGCTGGATCCGGGAGAGCGGCTCGCGCGTTCCTTCTCCGGCGGACGGGAGCTTGGCAGGCGCCCCGGCCCCGGAGCCCGCGGTGGTCCCGCCCTCGGTGCCCGTCGGGGCGCCCTCGAGGTCCTCCTTGGTGATCCGTCCGTTCCGACCGGAGCCGGTGACCTCGGCGAGATCGATCCCCTTCTCGCGCGCGAGCCGCCGCACCACCGGGCTCGCATGGACGCTGAGCGCGGACTGACGTCCACCGTTCGGGCGCTCATCCGCGCTCACCCCGTCCTCATCGCTGAGTGCGGACTGGCGTCCACCGTTCGGGCGCTCATCCGCGCTCACCGAGTGCCCGTCCGGCGGCGGCGCCGACTGGGCCTCGGCCACGACGGCGGAGGCGACCGAGGAGGCCGCGGCGGCCTCCGAGCTCGGCGGCCGCCGCTCCTCGGGTGCCTCGTCCGGGGTCCGGTCCGCTCCGGCGGCGGCCGCCGGGTCGGTGTCCTCGCCGTCGCCCTCCACCTCGATGACCGCGATCTTCGCGCCCTCACTCACCTTGTCGCCGACGGCGACCTCGAGCGTTTTCACTGTCCCCGCGAACGGAGCGGGGATCTCCATCGTCGCCTTGTCGGACTCGACGACGACGAGCGGATCCTCCTCGGCCACCGTGTCCCCCGGGCTCACGAGCAGCTCGGTCACCGGCACCTCCGAGAAGTCCCCGATGTCGGGTACCAGCACGTCCTTCAGCGTCGCCACGGCGGCGCTCCTTCCGTGTCGATCTCGTACTTGGCCAAGGCGGCCGCTACGTCCTCGGTGCGGCCGAGCGCGTGCAGGGCGGCGACGACCACGTGGAAGCGGTCGACCTCGAAGAAGGAGCGCAGCGCCGCGCGGTAGTCCGAGCGGCCGAACCCGTCGGTGCCGAGCACCTCGTAGCGACCGGGCACCCAGGGACGGATCTGCTCGGCGAAGAGCCGCTGGTAGTCGGTCGCGGCGACGACCGGGCCGCGCTCAGGGTCCAGGCACGAGGCGACGAACGGCACGTCCTGCGGCTCGCCCACTCCGAGCCGCTGCGCCCGCAGGTAGGCGTTCCCGTCCCGCGCGAGCTCGGTGAACGAGGTGACGCTCCACACGTCGGCCTCGAGCCCCCAGTCCTCCGTGAGCAGGTCGGCGGCGTGGAGCACCTCGCGCAGGATCGCGCCGGACCCGAGCAGCTGGAGATCCGCAGCGTCGCCGCCGGAGCGCACCCGGTGCATCCCCCGCAGGATCCCCTCCTCGGCGCCCTCGGGCAGGGCCGGCTGCACGTGGTTCTCGTTGAGCACCGTCAGATAGAAGAAGACGTCCTCCTGCTCGGTGAGCATCCTCCGCAGACCGTCCTGGACGATCACCGCGACCTCGTAGCCGAAGCTCGGGTCGTAGGAGACGCAGTTCGGGATCGTCGCGGAGATCAGGTGGGAGTGGCCGTCCTCGTGCTGGAGCCCCTCGCCGTTGAGCGTCGTGCGCCCGCTCGTCCCGCCGATGAGGAAGCCGCGCGCCCGGGAGTCGCCCGCCGCCCAGGCCAGATCCCCCACCCGCTGGAAGCCGAACATCGAGTAGTAGACGTAGAACGGGATCATCGGCTCGCCGTGGTTGGCGTAGCTCGTCGCCGCGGCGATCCACGAGCTGATCGCGCCCGCCTCGTTGATCCCCTCCTGGAGGATCTGGCCGCTCTCGGCCTCCTTGTAGTACATGAGCGAGCCGGCGTCCTCGGGGTCGTAGAGCTGCCCGACCTGGCTGAAGATCCCGAGCTGGCGGAACATGCCCTCCATGCCGAAGGTGCGCGACTCGTCGGCCACGATCGGCACCACCCGCTTGCCGATCTGCTTGTCGCGGAGCACCGCGGCGAGGACCCGGACGAAGGCCATCGTCGTGGAGATCTCGCGGTCGCCGGCCCCGTCGGTGACCGCCTTGAACGCGGAGAGCTCCGGGGCCTCGAGCGACTGCGCGCGACCGGTGCGTTGCGGCAGGAACCCGCCGAGCGCCTCACGCCGCTCGAGCAGATACCGGTGCTCCTCCGAGCCCTCCGGCAGCTTCACGAAGGCCCGTTCATGGACCTGCTCGTCGGTCAGGGGCAGGCCGAACCGGTCGCGGAAGCTCTTGAGCACGTCCTCACTCATCTTCTTCTGCTGGTGGGTGATGTTCTGGCCCTCGCCGGACTCCCCCATCCCGTAGCCCTTGATCGTCTTGGCGAGGATGATCGTCGGCTGCCCGGTGTGCTCGACGGCCGCCTGGTAGGCCGCCCGCACCTTGAGCGGATCGTGGCCGCCGCGGTTGAGCTGCCAGATCTCGTCGTCGCTCCAGTCCTCGACCATCGCCGCGAGCTCGGGCGAGGTGCCGAAGAAGTGCTCGCGCACGAAGGCGCCGCTCCGCGACTTGTAGGTCTGGTAATCACCGTCGAGCGCCTCGTCCATCCGGCGCCTGAGGTGGCCGTCGTGGTCCCGGGCCAGCAGCTCGTCCCAGCGCGAGCCCCAGATCACCTTGATGACGTTCCAGCCCGCGCCGCGGAAGTTCGTCTCGAGCTCCTGGATGATCTTGCCGTTGCCGCGGACGGGTCCGTCGAGCCGCTGCAGGTTGCAGTTGACCACGAAGATCAAGTTGTCGAGCTTCTCCTGCCCGGCCATCGAGATGTCGCCCATCGACTCCGGCTCGTCCATCTCGCCGTCGCCCATGAACGCCCAGATCTTCCGGCCGGTCGTGTCGACGATCCCGCGGCCGGTGAGGTACTTCATGAAGTGGGCGTGGGAGATCGCCATGAGCGGCCCGAGGCCCATCGAGACCGTCGGGAACTGCCAGAAGTCCGGCATCAGCCAGGGGTGCGGGTAGCTGGAGAGGCCACCGCCACCGACCTCGCTACGGAACTTCAGCAGCTGCTCCTCGCTGAGCCGGCCCTCGAGAAAGGCGCGCGCGTAGATGCCCGGCGACGAGTGGCCCTGGATGTAGATCAGGTCGCCCCCGTGCTCGCCCTCGGGGCCATGCCAGAAGTTGTTGAAGCCCTCCTCGTAGAGCGTCGCGGCGGACTGGTAGCTGGCGATGTGGCCACCGAGCTCGGAGCTCTCGGCGTTGGCGCGCAGCACGATCATGATCGCGTTCCAGCGCACGTAGGCGCGGATCCGCTGCTCGAGCGCCGCGGAGTCATCGCCCGACGGGTCGGCCGCGGAGTCGAGGGTGTTCACGTACGGCGTGGAGAGCCCCGAGACGACCGGCGCGCCCTGATGGCGGGCGTGGTCCAGGAGCGTCTCGAGCAGCTCCTGCGCCCGCTCGGGGCCGTCGGCGCGGAGCACGCCGTCGAGCGCCTCGAGCCACTCGGCGGTCTCGGCGGGATCGACGTCAGGCATGCGGGTCCTCCTCGAAGAAGTCGGGATGGCGCGCCTGCAGGGCGCCGAGCAGCGAGGGCACCATCCGCAGGTGGTGGCGCAGGGTGCGCTCGGCGCGGTCGGGGTCGAGCTCGGCGACCGCGGCGAGCACGTCGTGGTGCTCGTCGACCATCTCCTGCCGGTAGGCGGGCTCGGGCAGGCTGAGGCGGCGCAGTCGGTCGAGCTGGCCGTTGGCCCGATGCGCGAGCGCCCAGGCCACGGGATGCCCGGAGGCCTCGCAGAGCAGGCGGTGGAAGTCGTCGTCGAGCCCGTGGAAGCGTGCCGGCTCAGCGTCCGCCTGCAGCGCGAGGTTCGCCTGCAGCTCAGCGAGCGCGGCGCTCTCGATCCGTTCGGCGGCCAGCCGGACCGCGGCGCACTCGAGCGCCTCCCGGACAAAGGCGGCGTCGGCGATCGCCGACGGGCTGATGCGCGTGACGAAGGTGCCGAGCTGGGGCACGATCGCCACGAGCCGCTCCTCGCGGAGCAAGGCGAGCGCCTCGCGGATCGGCGTCCGGCTGACGCCGAGCTGGCCGGCGAGCTCGTTCTCCGAGAGCCGCCGCCCGGGGACCAGCTCCGCCGTGGTGATCGCCTCACGGAGCGTGAGGTAGATCCGTTCGCGGGCGGCGAGTCCAGGGGTCCGTTCGATCAGTGCGAGAGCCACTTGCCCACTAGTATGCAAGCTGGCTCGACGGGCTGTCAAGGGCTCAGCTCGGCAGCACCAGCCGCGTAGGCCGCGAGCGGCCACGCAGCGTGACCTCCTCGCCGAGCTCCCAGTGGTCGCGCTCCCCAGCGGCGCACGCATCGAGCGCGGCCTCCGAGGCGAGTACCCGGCCGTCGGTCGACTTGGCCATGTCGGTCAGGCGCGAGGCCTCGTTGACCGGGTCGCCGATCACCGTGTACTCGAAGCGCGACTCCGCCCCGATGTTGCCGGCGACCGCCTCGCCGAACGCGACGCCGACCCCCGCCTCGAGCTCCGAGACCCGTTCCCGCAGACGCTCGTCGAGCTCACGGGCGGCCTTGAGCGCGCGGCCGGCCGCGTCGTCGACCTCGATGGGGGCACCGAAGATCGCGAGCGCCGCGTCGCCCTCGAACTTGTTGATCCACCCGCCGTTGGCCTCCACGACCTCGACGACCTCGACGAAGAAGCGGTTGAGCAGCTCGACCACCTCCTGCGGCTCGCGCTCCATCGCGAGATTCGTCGAGCCGGTCAGGTCGCAGAACAGGATCGCGACCTCACGCACCTCGCCGCCAAGCTGGATCTCGTCGGCCAGCGCACGCGCGGCGACGTCCTCCCCCACCTGACGGCCGAAGACGTCGCGGATCCGCTCCCGCTCGCGCAGGCCGGTGACCATGTCGTTGAACCCGGCTTGGAGCAGCCCGATCTCGGTCGAGTCCCAGACGCCGAGCTCGATCTCCAAGTCCCCCTCGCGCACCTTCTGCAGTCCGAGCCGCAGCGCGCCGATTGGGTGGACGGTCGCGTAGGCGGCCAGGAAGGTCACCACGGCGCCGAAGCCGAGCGTGATCCCGCCGAGCGCGAGGATGGTGATCGCCAGTGTGTTCTCCGGGATCTCGACCGGAGTGATCGCGACGATCGCGATCATCAGGAGCCCGATGACCGGGACGCCGGTTCCGAGCGCCCAGGCCAGGGAGAGCCGGGTGGCGACCCCGGGCACGCCGCGGCGGCTGCTGGCGCCGGAGGCCAGCGCCCGGCCCGCGACGGGCCGCATCGCGAGCTCGGTGAGCAGGAAGCAGGCGGCGGCCGTGGTGATGCCGCCGAGGAGCACCGTGAGCCCGACGCCGAGGGCGAGCAGTGCGGAGAAGAACACCAGGTCGATCACGACGAACAGCACGACGGCCGTCCCCCAGAGCACCGCCTCGATGACCATGAGCCGCAGCGGGGCACGCAGGATGAAGAGCCGCTCCTCGGCGGTGGGCGTGCGGTCGTCGAGCAGCCACTGCCCGTGGCCGTCGGGTCCACCCGCGAGGCGGCGGATGCCCCACACCACGCCGACGGCGAGCGCGAGCAGCAGGTAGCCGACGCCGACCGACAGGTTCGTGACGAGGATCGCGGTGTCCTGGTCGCTCTCCGGCTTGGGCAGCGCGAAGAGCGCGAAGGCAGTCACGACGATCGCGCCGATCGTGTTCGCGAGGGTGATCGCACCGACGGTGAGCACGGTGGCGCGCCGGCGGATCCGGGCGCCGGACATGCTCGGGTCGCCGACGAACAGGCGATCGCGGCGCTTGGTGCGGCTCACGGGGGTGAGCATGTCACCCGGGCGGTGTGCGCCGGGCATAGCCTTCTGCCATGGACTACTCAGACCTCTCTGCGCTCTTCCTGAACTGCTCGCTGAAGGGGTCGGCCGAGCCGTCGCACACCCAGCTGCTGATGGATGTGGCCGTTGGCGTGATGGAGGCGCAGGGCGTCGCGGTCGAGAGCGTCCGCGCCGTCGATCTGGCGCTCGTTCCGGGTGTCCAGCCGGACATGCGCGAGCAGGGCGCCGCGCAGGACGACTGGCCTGCGCTCTTCGAGAAGGTCACCGCCGCCGACATCCTCGTGCTCGGCACTCCGATCTGGCTCGGGGAGAAGTCGAGCGTCTGCACCCGGGTGGTCGAGCGCCTCTACGGCAACTCCGGCCAGCTCAACGAGAAGGGCCAGTCGGTGTACTACGGCCGGGTCGGCGGCTGCATCGTCACCGGCAACGAGGACGGGGCCAAGCACTGCGCGATGAACGTCCTGTACTCACTGCAGCACCTGGGCTACGCGATCCCGCCGCAGGCCGACTCGACCTGGCTCGGCGAGGCCGGGCCGGGCCCGAGCTACGGCGACGACGGCGCGGGCCTCGACAACCAGTTCACGCAGAAGAACACGGTCTTCGCCGCCTGGAACCTCATGCATCTCGCGGCGCTGCTCAAGCGCGCGGGCGGCTTCCCGAACGAGGGGAACGACCGGAACGCGTGGGCGGACGGCGCGAACTTCGACCATCCGAACCCGGAGTACCGCTCCTGAGTACGGCTTCGCACCGCCGAGGGCGGCGCTCGCGTTTCGACTGACGACGTTACCGGCGGATGAGCGGCGAGAGCTTGTCGATCACGTCGTAGTAGCGGACCGGCGCGACCCGGGTCAGCAGCGAGAGGAACGCGGCGTCCGGGCCGATCAGGATCCGGTCCTTGCCCTTCTCGACGCCGCGATGGATCGTCTCGGCGGCCTTCTCCGGGCTCGTCCGCGCGAGCTTCTGGAAGTCGCGCGACATCGCGGCGTGGTCGGTGCCGCCCTGGTCGTCGACGTGGAAGCGGGCGTTGTCGACGATGTTGGTGCGGATGCCGCCCGGGTGGATCGCCACCGCGTTGACCGGGCTCCCGCGGAGCTCGTGGCGGAGCGCCTCGGTGAAGCCGCGGACCGCGAACTTCGAGGCGCAGTAGGCGCTCTGCGTGGGAAAGGCGAGCAGGCCGAAGACGCTCGAGACGTTGGCGATCGTGCCCGAGCCCTGCTCGTGCAGGACGGGCAGCCAGGCGCGCGTGCCGTGGACGACCCCGTGGAAGTTCACGTCGAAGCACCACTCGTCGTCCTCGGGGCTCGCGTCGAGCACGGTCTGGCTCGTGGTGACGCCCGCGTTGTTGACCACGAGCCCGATCGGGGCCGATGCCCACTCGCGGACTTCCGCGGCGAAGGCCATCTGGCCCTGGCGGTCGCGGACGTCGAGCTTCTGGGTGAGGACCGGGCCCGAGATGGCGGCAGCCGTGTCGCGGACACCCTCCTCGTCCCAGTCGCAGAGGGCGACCGGGCAGCCGTGAGCGGCGAGGCGCAGCGCGAGCGCGCGACCGATCCCCGAGCCGGCACCGGTGATGACGGCCGTGCGGCCGGAGAGCGAGGTGGGAGCAGCCATGGCGGGGAGCCTATGTGACGTCGGTTGATGTCGCATTCCCGCCTCGCGTAGGCTCGGTGCGTGTCCGCCACCGCGTTCCGCGCCGCCGTCGAAGCCGCCGACATCGAGGCGGGGACAGCCCTGCTCCACGACGACGTCGTCTTCCGCTCCCCAGCGGTCTTCAAGCCCTACGAGGGAGCCCAGACCGTCGCGCACATCCTCTCCACCGTCTTCACGGTCTTCGAGGACTTCCGCTACACCGACGAGCTCGCGGGCCCCGACGCGCACGCCCTGATCTTCGAGGCCCGGGTCGGCGACCGGGAGCTCCAGGGCATGGACCTCATCCGTACCGACGCGGAGGGCCGCATCACCGAGTTCACCGTGATGATCCGCCCCGCCTCGGGCCTCGCGGCGCTGGCGCAGGAGATGGGCGCGCGGCTCGGCGGCTAGCCGGAGGGAGGCGGGGCGGCGGCCGGGCGCGCCTCGATCGGCACGACCCCGTCCTCGGCCTGGTCCCCGGTGGGCCACGGGCCGTGCCAGTTGTCCACGCCGCCGTCGAGCGTGAGGGTCCCGCCGCTGAACGCGCGGCCGAGCGGTGAGGCGAGCATCACGACGGCCCATCCGAACTCCTGCATGGTGCCAAGCCGCTGCAGCGGGACGGTCCGCGCGATCGACCGGGTGAGCACGGCGGGGTACTTGCGCAGCGAGGCGGTGTCGAAGCGGCCGATCGCGAGGCTCGTGACGGCGATGCCACAAGCCGCCCACTCGGCGGCGAGCTCCCGCCCGAGCGCCTCGACCGCCGCCCGCGCGGTCCCGGTGTGGGCCATGGCGGGCATCCCGCTGTGCGGGGAGACGGTGACGTTGACGATCGCTCCCCCCTCCGGGCCGAACCCGTGCTCGGCGGCGGCCTCCATCATCCCGAGCGTCCCGCCGACGTTCAGCCGCTGGACCGCGTTCCAGCCCTTCTCCGAGATCGACTCGGCCGGCACGAAGTACTGCCCGCCGGCATTGTTGACGAGCACGTCGAGCCGGCCGTGCCGCTCGAGCGCCGTCCGGACGATCCGCTCGCGATCGGCGGGCTCCCGGATGTCACCGACGACCGCCGAGGCCCCGGCGCCCAGGTCGGCGCAGGCCTCCTCGAGCACCTCGGCCCGGCGACCGGCGATGACGACGAGCGCTCCCGCGCCGAGCAGCTCTCGCGCCGCCTCGCGCCCCAGGTTCGTGCCGCCGCCGGTGACGAGGACGACCCGTCCGGCGAGTAGGTCGGGCGCGAAAATGGCGGACGCGCATGGCATATGACGGACGATATCCCGGCGACGGTCTAGACTGACCGTCGCCCAGGGGAGTAGCTCAGTTGGCCAGAGCTCCGGTCTCCAAAACCGGCGGTCGCAGGTTCGAATCCTGTCTCCCCTGCTGTCGAGTCGTCCAAGTGGCCGCGGGCCAGGAGGGCCATCTGTGAACACTCCGTGAGAACCGCTCAACCGTCGACCGCCGCCGGCCGAAAGATCCTTCGTGCGCCCCGCCCGTTCCCTCCTGCTCGCCGGCGCGAGCCTGCTACTGATGATGGCCCCGCCGGCGCTCGCCGAGCCACGCGCGCCTACTCCGGCGGCCGCGATCGAGCGCGGACTCCTCTACGCGGTCCCGGACGGCCTGCCGCTCGCGATGGACCTCGCGCACCCCGCACGGACACCGCGCCGCGGCGCCCCCGCCGTCGTGCTCGTTCACGGCGGCGGCTTCCACTCGGGTGCCCGGGGCCGGATGCGGCCCTACCTGCGGCCGCTGGCCGCCGCCGGGTTCGTCGCCGCCACGATCGACTACCGGCTGCTCCCGCACGCCGAGGTGCTCGACCGCGGTCTGGAGGCCTCGTCGGCCTTCGCGCAGGAGGACGCCGAGACCGCGATCCGCTTCCTGCGGGAGAACGCCGTCCGGTTCGGGATCGACCCGCAACGCATCGTGATCCTCGGCGCCTCGGCCGGGGGGATCACCGCGCTTAACGTCGCCGCCCGGGCCACCGGACCCGCGCGCGTGCAAGCCGCCGTCGCGATCGCCGGCTTCGGCCCCGTCGCCGATCTCGACGGCGGCGACCCGCCGCTGCTCATGTTCCACGGCACCGCGGAC
>JACDAP010000593.1 GCA_013695395.1 Solirubrobacterales bacterium | reverse complement strand
GCCGTGCCCCCGGCCGCGCCGGCGGCGGCGGCACCGGCAGCGGAGCCCGCGCCCTGAGCGAGCACGAACTTCTTGAGCAGCAGCAGCGGGCCGACGGGGAAGACCGCGGCCAGCGCACGGTTGGTCTGTCCGAGCTTCTTGTCGAACGCGCCGCAGCGCTCGCAGCCGCGGACGTGGCGACGGACCGGCGGCGACTTGCGGCGAAGACCCTCGGAGACCTCGCCGAGCTCCTCGCGGACCTCCTCGCAGGAGAGCGCGCGGGCCTCGGAGGCCTCGGCCAGGCCGACCCGCGCCCGCACGAGCAGGGACTTCACCGCAGGCACGGTCGTCTCCATCGCCTGGGCGATCTGCTCGTAGCTGAGCGCGTCCATCTCCCGCAGCAGCAGCGCGGTGCGCTGAGTCTCCGGCAGCTCCTGAACGTCCCCGACGAGCTGGCGGAACTCCTCGCGCTCGTGGACGCGATCGGCGGTCGAGGCGCCGTGGTCGGCGAGATGGACGTCCATCGAGTCCACGCCGATCGAGGTCGTCTTGCGCAGGTGGTTCAACGAGCGGTTGCGGGCGATCCGGTAGAGCCACGGCCGCACGTTGATCGGGCGATCGTCGGCCATCATCGCGTTGAAGGCGGCGGCGAAGACCTCCTGCAGCACGTCCTCGGCGTCCTCCCGCGAGGAGAGCATGTGCCGGCAGAACGAGAGCAGGCGCTGCTGGTAGCGGGCGACCAGCACCTCGTAGGCGGACTGGTTGCCGCGACGGGTCAGCGCGACCAGGCGCTCGTCCCCCTGCAGGCGGAGGAAGGGAGTGGGCCCGCGCAGCGCGGGGCGTTGCTTGAGAGAGGCGACTTCCATGACGGGGGTGCGGCAGCCTGAGAACACCAACGGCTGCGGCGCGGCGAAGTTGCACACCTCGCTCGAGCGCTCCCCCCACCGTAGCGAGATCACCGGGGGACGACGTGAGGCCGGCCAGGGCCTCACCGAACTCTCATCTGCCATACCCGGGACCGGATTCGAACCGGCACGCTCGTAAGAGCCGTGGTTTTTAAGACCACTGCCTCGACCAGTTGGGCTACCCGGGCCCGGGCCGAGACGCTACTCCAGGGCCCGCCGCGCGATCGCGAAGGCCTCGGCCTGGAGGCCGTGGTCGGGGTGGTCGACCGCCCACTGGACCGCCTGCCGGGCGACGCCCTTGGGGTGCGCGGTCACCCAGGCCAGCCCTGGCTCGGTACCCGCGCCGGGGTCGTCGCCGGCGGTCAGCGCGCCGGCGATCACGAGCTTCTCGAGCGCCGCGAGTGCCTCGGGCTCGAGCTCGGCGGCCCGAGCGATGAACGCCGCCACGTTGTGCGCCGTGACCGTGGGCCGCTCCCCGCTGCTCACGGCGACCAGCGGCAGGTCGTGGGGCGCGGCGGCCACGAGGTCGCGGCTCGTGGCCGGGGCGTCCTGCCGCCCGCCGAGGCGGTTGAGTGCGTCGAGGAGCGCGGTCTGCGAGGCGTGCACCCATGCATCGTAGGTGGCCCCGGAACGGCCTCCCGCGCCCGGTTCGGGGCGCGCGAGGGTCCAGCGGCGGGGGTGAGGCTCAGGTGCTCAGCGCTGGAAGCGCCGGGCCTCCTTGAGGAACACGTCGTAAGCCGGGCGCGTCGAGCCGTCGAGCCGGACCAGCCCGGCGTCGAAGCTGCCTTCGGTGCAGTCGGTGCCCTGCCAGTTGTACGTGTAGAGGCGCTTGATGTCGCGGCGGTAGCGCTTGACCAGGCTGAACATCGACTTCGTCCGCTGGGCGGCGCGCTCCTCGTCGCACTTGAAGCTGCGCCCGAAGGAGACCAAGCCGCCCGTCTCGGTCAGCCAGAACTGCGTCTTGACGTTGTCGCGCTTCTTGACCTCCTTGATGATCGAGCGCGTCCCCTTGGTGCGGTTTCGGTTGACGTCGGAGTAGTTGTGGATGCCGACGACCTTCACGAACCTGCGCTGCGAGCGCGGGACGGCGCGGTAGAACGAGCGGATGTACTTCTCGACACCCCTCTGATCGAGCACGTCGAGGCCGACGATGGTGCAGCCCTTGCACAGGCGGCGCATCTCGACGAAGAACTGGGCGGCGCGCTTGGGGCTGCGGTAGGTCGGCTGGGTCTTGTGGTTGGCCTCGTTCCAGGCCCCCCAGTCCTTGACGCCCTTGCGCTTGTAGCGGCGCACGAGCTTGCCGACGTCCTTGCGGTACTGCTTGACCGAGGGGAGCTTCGCCTTCTTGGCCTCGAAGTTGTCCGTCGAGATGTGCATGAGCACGCGGACCTTGGCCTTGCGGGCCGCGTTGACGAAGTCGTCGGCGCGCTGGCGCTGCTCCTTGTCGGAGTAGGCGTTCCAGGGGATGAAGTACCGGGTCTTGCGGATCTTCAGCTTCTTGAAGGCGGACGTGCTGAACATCGCCGGGCTCTGATCACCGATCCCGACGGCGACGGCGGTCTTCTTGGAGGCGGCGGTCGCGTTCGGCGCGAGCGAGGCGACGAGGGCGAGTACGAGCGCGGTGAGCGCTAGGCGCAGGAGGCGGGGGGACATGGCCATCGCAACCGCACCGGGCGGCGAAGGTTGCGGCGGGTGGCCGAGAATCCCCGCGGGTGATCTACCAGGGTGTTGGTGATTGACTTTCGCACAAGCGTCGGGATACGTTCGACCGGCTTTGCGCCATTCGCGACAGATCGGCCGGGTGGCCGCCGGGATCGCGCTGCTGGGCGCGGTCGCGGTCGTCGCCTTCGTCTTGCTCGCCGGCGGCGGGACCGACGTCATGGTCAAGGCGCGCTTCCAGTCGGCCTCCCAGCTCGTCAAGGGCAACTTCGTGCAGGTCGCCGGACGACCCGTCGGCGAGGTCCGCGAGATCCGTCTCACGCGCGACGGCCAGGCCGAGGTGGAGATGCACATCACCGATCCGGACTACGCGCCGCTGCGGCAGGGCACGCAGGCGACGATCCGCCAGGCGTCGCTCTCCGGGGTGGCCAACCGCTACGTCGAGCTCCGCCTTCCCCCGGGCGACCGGCCCGCGCTCGCGGAGGGCGCCACGCTCGAGCAGGGCGACACGACGACCGCCGTCGACCTGGATCAGCTCTTCAACCTCTTCGACCCCGAGGCGCGCAAGGCGCTCCAGGGCTTCATCCAGGGGCAGGCGACCTCCTACGGCGGAAGCTCGCGCGACGCGAACGAGGGCTTCCTCTACCTGAACCCGAACCTCGCGGCCACCTCCCGGCTGTTCGCCGAGATCAACCGCGACACGCCGCTGCTGCGCCGCTTCATCGACGCGAGCTCGCAGCTGGTCACCGACGTGGCCGAGCGGCGCGAGGACCTCGCGGGCCTGGTGACGAACCTCGCCGATACGACCGGGGCGATCGCCGACCGGAGCACCGAGCTCGACGCCGCGCTCACCCAGCTGCCCCCGTTCATGCGCCGCGCCAACACGACGTTCGTGAACCTGCGGGCCACGCTCGACGACGTCGCGCCGCTGGTGGAGGACTCCAAGCCCGTGGCGCGGAAGCTGCGCCCGTTCTTCGCCGAGCTGCGCCCGCTGGCTCGCGACGCCCGGCCGACGCTACGTGACGTGGCCCGGCTCACCCGCCAGGCGGGCCCGGGCAACGACCTGATCGACCTCGTGACCTCCGCCCCCGCGGTGCGCGAGGCCGCGCTGAACGGGGTCGAGGTGGACGGCAAGGAGCGTGAGGCCTCCTTCCCGGCCACGGCCCGGGCGCTCAAGACGGCCGCGCCGCAGCTCGGCTTCGTCCGCCCCTACTCCGTCGATCTGACCGGCTGGTTCGACGACTTCAGCCACTCGGGGATCGCCGACGCACTGGGCGGAGCGAGCCGGGCCGCCCCGCACGTCAACGCCTTCTCGACCGTCCAGGGCGCGGCCGGCGGCCTGCTGAGCATGGCCCCGCTGCTGACCCCGGAGGCCCAGCAGGAGAACCTCGAGAAGGTCGCCTCGCTCGGCCAGCGCAACCGCTGCCCCGGCGCGGTCGAGCGCGGCTCCGCCTACAAGCCGACGCCCGACTACAACTGCGACATCACGCAGGTGCCGCTCGGGCCATGAGGCGCCTGGCCACCCTCACCCTGCTGCTGCTCGGCCTCGGCGTGTTCGCCGTGGTGGCCGGCGGCGCCGCGGAGTCCGACCCGGGCAACGAGTACTTCGTCGAGCTCGACAACGCCTTCGGCCTGGTCGATGGCGCGGACATGAAGATCGCAGGCGTGCGCGCCGGCCAGCTCACGCGGATCAAGCTCGACCGGAAGACCAAGCGGGCGGTCGTCGGCTTCCGGATCACCCGGGACGGCTTCGGCTCGATCCGCACCGACGCGACCTGCGCCACCCGTCCGCAGTCGCTGATCGGGGAGTACTACATCGACTGCCAGCCCGGGACGGCGGCGCAGAAGCTCCCCGAGAACGGGCGCATCCCGGTGGAGCGGACGACGACGACGATCGGCCCGGACCTTGTCAATACGGTGCTGCGACGCCCCTACGCCGAGCGCCTGAGCATCATCCTCAACGAGCTCGGCGCGGGTGTGGCCGGGAACGGGGAGAACCTCGACGACGCGATCCGGCGGGCCAGCCCGGCGCTGCGTGAGACCGACAAGGTGCTCGCCAAGCTCGCCCGCCAGAACGCGACGCTCGTGCAGCTCACCGAGAACGCAGACACGGTGATCGGGGACCTGGATGCCAACCGCGAGGACGTCGGGCGCTGGGTGCTCGAGGCCCGCGACACGGCACGCATCTCCGCCACGCGCAAGGAGCAGCTCGCCGAGGGCTTCCGCCGCCTCCCCGCCTTCCTCGACGAGCTCACCCCGACCATGCGCCTGCTCGGCCAGACCGCCGACGCACAGACACCCGCGCTGCGTGACCTCCAGGCCTCGGCCAGGCCGCTGGGCGAGTTCCTGGACCGGCTCGGGCCGTTCGCGAAGGCGTCGGACCCCGCGGTCGACGCGCTCGGGGAGGCGTCGAAGACCGGGGACGAGGCCGTCCGCGCGGCCGAGCCCGTCGTCACCCAGTTGCGGCGCACCGCACGCGGCGCGCCCGAGGCAGCGAAGAACCTGGCGATCGTGCTCGAGCACCTGAACGACCCGAAGAACGCGCTGGAGGACGACCCGCGGGCGGCCAAGGCGACTGGGCGCCCGGCGCCGACCGGCTACACGGGCCTCGAATCGTTTCTCACCTACGCCTACGACCAGACCCTCTCCACGAACATCTACGACCAGAACAACCACCTGCTGAAGATCGGGCTCATCGTCGGCGGGGAGTGCGCTGACTACGCGGACGTTGCGCGGGCCAAGGAGGTCGGCGAGGAGTGCTCGGTCGCGCTCGGCCCGAACCAACCCGGGATCAACTTCACCGACACCACGGCGTTCGAGGCCGACGCGGAGCCCGGCGCCCGCTCATCGGTCCCCGGGCCCGCGGGGCCGGCCGGGATCGCGCCGCCGACCGTCGAG
>JACDAP010000555.1 GCA_013695395.1 Solirubrobacterales bacterium | reverse complement strand
GCCCAGACGTTCTCGCGACCCGCCACACGCAGATTGCGGTCCGTGACGAGCCGCCCGCCCTCGTCGGTCTGCAGGCCGAGCTCGGCCACGACCGGGTGGGGCTTGACCCCCGTGGTCCAGACGACGGTGCGGGCCGGGATCACGCAGCCGTCGGAGAGCGTGGCCGAACGGGGGGTGACCTCGTTGAGGCTCGTGTTCAAGCAGATCTCGATGCCGCGGGAGCGCAGCTCCCGCTGGGCGAACTCGGCGAGGCTCGGCTGGATCTCGGTCATCACCCGCTCCTTGGCCTCGACGAGCACCCAGCGCATCCCCTGCGTGCGGCAGCGAGGGTAGAGGTCGATGATGTCCGCGGCGAAGTCTTGCAGCTCGGCCAGGCCCTCGAGGCCGGCGTAGCCCGCCCCCACGAAGACGAAGCTCAGCCATTCGGCGCGTTCGGCGGGGTCGTCGAGCGTCTCGGCCGCCTCCAGGCAGCGCAGCACGCGGTTGCGCAGCTCGATCGCCTCCGGCAGCGCCTTGAAGCCCATCGCGTGCTCGGCCAGGCCGGGGATGGGGAAGGTCTTCGAGACCGAGCCGAGCGCCACGATCAGCTGGTCGTAGGGCAGCTCCTCGGTCTTCCCATGAAGGGACTCGACGCGCACGACGTTGCGATCGGGCTCAGCGGAGACGACCGAGCCGAGGCGCAGGTCGGTGGTCTCGAGCTCCTCGCGCAGCGGGACGACGACGTGCCGCGGCTCGAGCGCTCCGCCCGCCGCTCCCGGCAGGAGCGGCGTGTAGAGCATGAAGTTCACGTCGTTGACGAGCGTGACCCGCGCGGCGTGCGGGGGCAGGATCTTCTCGAGGGTCTTGGCGGCGTAGAAGCCCCCGAATCCCCCGCCGGCGATGACGACGTTCCAGGCCATGCCCATGACCTTTCCACATCGGGGCGGCGTCAACCCCTGACGTCAGCTGGGTGCGGCGGCCTTCTTCGTGCTGAGGTGCCGGGAGAGGAAGGCGACCTGGTCGCGCTTGGGCTGCTCGCCCTCGTAGATGTCGAAGTGGCCGGAGTCGTAGCGCAGCAGCTCACCACGCGGGGCCATCTCGGCGACCTTCGCCGCCGGCTCCGGCGGCGTGATCTGGTCCCGGTCGCAGACGCTCACGAGCAGCGGCATCGTGATCTGCGCGGCCTTCCGACCGGGCCGGTAGAGCGGGAGCGTGAGCATGATGCGGGCGGCGACACGGTTCTCCCAGCGCGAGCCGTGGGGCACGATCGCCTCGAAGCCCGGGACCGCCTGCGGCTGGGTCATGACCGCGAAGCCGCCCGGCGGGGCGACCGCCGGGATGTAGTGGGGCGCACGGCCGAGCAGCGAGCCGACCAGGTCGAAGATGCCCTCCGCGGTCCCGCGCAGGATGTTCTTCGGCGGGATCAGCGCGACGGTCGGGATCGAGTCGACGTAGGGCGCCTGGCAGACGATCGCGGCGATGCGGCGGTCCTCGGCCCCGATGGTGAGGACGTGGCCTCCCGAGAAGCTCGAGCCCCACAGCGCGATCTGGTCCGTGTCGACGCCCGGTGTCGCCCGCGCGAACGCGATCGCCGCGCGGTAGTCCTCGAGCTGGCGACCGACGTCGAGCACCTGTCGCGGTTGCCCGGAGGAGGAGCCGAACTGGCGGTAGTCGAAGACGAGCGCCGCGAAGCCGGCCTCGGCGAACGCGGTCGCGTACCCGGGCAGGCCGTCGTCGCGCGTGGCGGAGAAGCCGTGAGCCATGACCACGCACGGCACCGGGGCGTCGCGGTCGAGGCCTCCCGTCGGGGCGTAGAGGTAGGCGGCGCAGCGCTCCCCAGCCGATCCGAAGGTCACGTCCGTCCGCGTGGTGCTCATGGAACGACACTACTCCCGTTCACGGTGTTCGTGTGGCAGATCGCGGCGCGGTCCCCGCCCGTACCCCCGGCATGGAGCTCAACGGCAAGGTCGTCCTGCTCACCGGAGCGTCGCGCGGCATCGGCCGTGCGGTCGCGGAGGCCCTGGTCGCCCGGGGCGCGCGTCTCGCCGCGGCCGCCACGACCACCCAGCCGCTGGAGGATCTCGGCGCGGCGTCCGTCCACGCCGCCGATCTCGCGGACCCGGCCAACGCACTCGCCCTGGCCGAGGAGGTCGAGGCGGCCCACGGGCAGGTCGATGTGCTGATCAACAATGCGGGGGTCCGCGTCGACCAACTCATCACCCACGCCGAACTCGCGGACGTCGACCGCTCCTTCCAGGTCAACGTCCTCTCTCCTTACGTGCTCGCGGGGCGCCTGGCCGGGCCGATGGCCGAGCGGGGCGAGGGCGCGATGGTGAACCTCGTGGCTCCCATGGTCTCCCCCGGGCGTCGCGGCATGGGCCCCTACGCGACCTCGAAGGCCGCGCTCGACTCGCTGACCAACACGCTGCGCCAGGAGGTCGGCGGCAAGGGCGTGGCGGTGTTCGGCTTCGACCCCGGGTGGGTCCGCACCGACCTCGCGCCCGACGGCCAAGAGGAGCCGGGCCCGGTGGCGGAGCGGCTGCTCGCGCACCTCGAGGCGGGCAAGGGCTCGAGGACACCGCTCAGCTGAGCCCGGCTGAGCGGATCTCGCGCGTCCGGGGTGAGTGCGGATGAGCGCCCGAATGGTGGACGTTCATCCGCGCTCAGCGTTGTGACCTGGGTGAGTGCGGATGAGCGCCCGAATGGTGGACGTTCATCCGCGCTCAGGCTGCGGCAAGGGCGCGCGCGGGCGCCCGGTCCGGTAGGGCCGGCGCGACGGCGCCCGCCAGGCGTGGGTCCGGGCGGGTGGCCAACGTGACGCCGGCGACGATCAGCGCCATCCCCGCGGCGATCGCGGGCGTGAGCGACTCGCCGAGCAGGGCCACCCCGAGGAGGACCGCGACGATCGGGTTGAGGTAGCTCACCAGGAGCGCGCGCACCGGGCCGACCCGGCGCTGGAGCGAATAGAAGGCGATCAGCGCGACGGCGATGCCGAGGCTGCCGAGCAGCAGGAGCGAGCCCACCGTCCGCGTGCCGGGCATCGACTGGGGCCCCGCGATGAGCAACGCGAGCAGAGCGAACGGGAGCGCCGGGAGGATCCCGAGCCCGGCGGTCACGCTGACCGGCACCGCGCGGTAGTGCGTGCGGAACGTGAGCCCGGCGAAGACGTAGACGAGCGCGGTGACCAGGAGCGCGAGCGCGCCGAGGGCCTGCTCAGCGGTCCCGAGCGCCTCGACCCCGACGACCAGGCCGACGCCGGCCAGGCCGACCAGCAGGCCCAGGCCC
>JACDAP010000528.1 GCA_013695395.1 Solirubrobacterales bacterium | reverse complement strand
GTGCCGAGCACGTTCGCCCGCCAGACGCCCTCCGGGTCTCGCAGGCGCAGCGAGACCACCGCGGCCGTGTTGATCACGAGGTCGCACCCGCCGGCGTGCTCCTGCCAGGGGCCGGCGATCGCCAGGTCACCGGCGACGACGCCCGCGGCAGGGTCGGCGCGGAGGTCCATCCCCCGCACCTGCGCCCCCGCCTGCCGGTAGTGCTCGGCGAGGGCCCGCCCGATGAAGCCCGAGGCCCCCGTGATGAAGACGCGCCGCGGAGTGCTCATGGTCGGGCAGGCTACGTGTGCGGCACGGCACGCAGCGGGCGCGGATGCTGGTCGGCCGCCCCGGGAACATCCGTACTGTCAGAACTACCCGTTCAAGCGCCCAGCGAGGAGCCATCATGGCCGTCACGTCGCAGCCCGCCGTCCCCGTCGCCGATCCGGAAGGTCGCATCGCGCTCCAGCGCTGGCTCGACGGGCCGCACGTGGAGGCGCGTGACCTCGTTCGCGACTGGCTCTCCGATCCCGACCACGCGCCGCGCCCGGACCTCGAGATGGCCGAGCACCGCGAGCTGGTCCTCGCGTGGACGAAGGATCTCGCCGCCTCCGGCGGCACGAGCATGGGCTTCCCGCTCAAGTACGGCGGGGCGGGGGACACCGCGGGCTTCGTCTCCGCCTTCGAGACGCTCGCGATGGGCGACCTCTCGCTGCTCGTCAAGGTCGGCGTGCAGTTCGGCCTGTGGGGCGGCGCGGTCCTCCAGCTCGGCACCGAGCGCCACCACGAGGCGTACCTGCGGGACACGATGTCGGTCGCGCTGCCCGGCTGCTTCGCGATGACCGAGACCGGCCACGGCTCGAACGTCCAGCAGCTCGAGACGACCGCCGTCTACGACGAGGCGACCGACGAGTGGGTCGTCACCACGCCGCACGAGGCCGCCCGCAAGGAGTGGATCGGCAACGCCGCCTGCCACGGCCGGATCGCCGCCGTCTTCGCCCAGCTCTCCACGAAGGGCGAGGAGCACGGCGTGCACGCGTTCGTCGTCCCGCTGCGCGACGAGCAGGGCGAGACCCTTCCGGGCATCCGCATCGAGGACCTCGGCGCGAAGCTCGGCCTCGACGGCGTCGACAACGGGCTGATCTGGTTCGACGAGGTCCGCATCCCGCGCGAGAACCTCCTCGATCGCTACGCCCAGGTCGACCGCACCGGCACGTACTCGAGCGAGATCGAGAACCCGAACAAGCGCTTCTTCACGATGCTCGGCACGCTCATCCAGGGGCGGGTGAGCGTCTGCGGTGCGGCGATCAACGCGACGAAGGTCGCCCAGGTCATCGCCGTGCGCCACGCCGAGACCCGCCACCAGTTCGGCCCGCCCGGCGAGCCCGAGGTGGCGATCATGGACTACCGCACGCACCAGCGCCGGCTGCTGCCCGACATCGCGAAGACCTACGCGCTGCACGCCGCCCAAGAGACCATGGTCGCCGAGCTCGACGCGATCTTCTCGGGGCCCGCCTCCGACGAGGACGTCGAGCGCCGCCGCAAGCTCGAGACGGTCGCGGCGGGCATGAAGGCGATCGGCACCGAGCACGCCACCAACACGATTCAGGAGTGCCGCGAGGCGTGCGGTGGCGCCGGCTACCTGCGGGCCAACCGCTTTGCGGCGCTGAAGGCCGACACCGACGTCTTCACCACCTTCGAGGGCGACAACACGGTGCTCCTCCAGCAGGCGGCGAAGAACCTGCTCACCAACTACGCCTCCGAGGTCGGCGACCTCGACCCGGTCGGCCTCGCGTCGTTCTTCGTCGGCCAGGCGTGGGAGACGATCACCGAGAAGACCGCGATCCGCGAGGCGCTCAGCCGGCTGGCCGACTCCGTGCGCGACGAGGAGGCCGACCTGCTCGACCGGGACACGCAGCTCGACCTGCTCTGCTGGCGCGCGGATCACCTGCTCGAGACCGCCGCCAAGCGGCTGAAGGGCGGCGCCGACGAGGGGCTGAACGCGTTCGACGTGCTCAACAGGTGCCAGGACCATGTCGTCGAGGTGGGCCGCGCGTTCGTCGACCACCTGGCGCTGAAGGCGTTCAGTGAGCGGGTCGCTGGGTGTGAGGACGAGCACCTGCGCCCGATCCTCGAGAAGCTCGTGGACATGTACGCGCTCTCGGTGATCGAGGCCGAGCGCGGCTGGTTCCAGGAGCACGGCCGGCTCTCCTCAACCCGTTCGAAGGCCGTGACCAAGGCGGTCAACCAGCTCTGCGACGAGCTGCGCGAGCACGCCGCGCTGCTGACCGAGGCCTACGGCGTCCCGGAGACCGCCTTCGGCGACGCGCACCGCGTCTCGCAGCCCGCCGACCGCTGAGCGCAACGCCGGCGGCGCCGCGCTTGCGAGCCCGTCGAGTTGTCGATCC
>JACDAP010000523.1 GCA_013695395.1 Solirubrobacterales bacterium | reverse complement strand
GTCGAGGTGCGAGCGGCGCAGCGCGGGCGGCCCTTTGACGAGCTCGAGGCGGTCCGGCAGAAACACGGAGACCAGCGGGCGCACCGCCACATCGGTGAGCCGCTCGACCGGGGCGCCGTCCGCCGTGCAGCGCTTGGGCTCGCCGGGCTCGAAGCCCACCGCGAGCTCGTGGTCGCGGCCCTCGTCGTCGCGGGTCGCCACCTCCACGCGCGCCACCGACGCCCCGAAGCGCACGAGCTCACGCTCGTTCGACGTCCGGCACGACCGCGCGGTGAGCCCGAAGTACAGCGCCTCGAGGAGGTTGGTCTTGCCCGCCCCGTTGCGCCCGTGCGCGACGGTCAGCCCCGGCCCGAGCACGACCTCCGCGCTCGCGTAGCTACGGAAGTCGCGCAGGCGCAGGCGCGTGACGACCACGGCGGGCTCCGCGCGGCCTAGACGTTGAGCCTGATCGGCATGATCAGGTACAGGAAGCCGCTGGCGTCGGCGGCCTCGATGAGCCCGGGGCGCAGCGGGCTGATGAGCTTGAGGATGAGGTCGCCGGCCTCGACGCTCTCCAGGCCGTCGCGGAGGAACTCCGGGTTGAAGCCGATCTCGAACGGTTCGCCGGCGAACGGCACGGGCAGCGACTCGCTCGCCTCTCCGACGTCCGGCGTCTGCGCCGACACGGTCAGTTCGCCCTCCGCGAAGGCCAGGCGCAGCGGCGCGTTCTTCTGGGCCATGAGGCTGATGCGGCGCACGACGCCGGCGAGCTCCGTCCCGGCGAGCGTCAGCTCGTGCTCGTAGGACTCGGGAAGCAGCTGGCGGTAGTTCGGGAACTGACCGTCGATGAGCCGGGATGACAGCACGGTGCCGGCGACCTCGAAGACGATCTGGTTCTCGCGCACGCTCACGGTCAGCTCCGAGGCCTCGGCCTGCTGGGCGATCCGGGCGAGCTCCTGCAGAGCACGGGCGGGGACGTTGGCCTCGAAGTCGCCCGGCAGCGCGGCCTCCAGCCGCGTCTCCTTGACGCTCAGCCGGTAGGAGTCGGTCGCGACCATCCGCAGCTCGGAGCCCGACGCCGACACGAGGATGCCGGTGAGGATCGGGCGCGTCTCGTCGCGCGACGCTGAGCGCGCCACCTTGTTGATCGTCTCGACGAACGCCGCGCCGGGAACCGTCACGACGGAATCGCCTCCGGGCTCGGGGAACGGCGGGAAGTCCTCGGAGCGCAGGGTGCGGATGTGGAACGTGGCCGAGCCCGAGGTGACCTCGACGTCCTGCTCGCTGGGGCGCAGCTCGAGCACCGCGTCGCCTCCAGGCAGTGACCGGGCGACGTCGAGCATGAGCCGCGCGGGCAGCACGACCGTCCCGTCGCGCTCGACCGTCGCCGGCAGCGGCACCCGCAGGCCGACCTCCATGTCGGTGGCGCGCAGCTCCGCCGTGCCGCCCTCGGCGATCAGCTGGACGCCGGAGAGGGCCTGGACCGCGCTGCGCGTCGACGCGACGCGGGCGACCGTCCCGAGCTGGGCGAGCAGGTCCGCGCACGCGATCGACAGCTTCACGATGAACTCCTCTGATCTCTTCTTGGGAACGTCATAGGTGCTGTTGATGTGTGCACAACCGCCTGGAAGTCCGGAGGGAGCGGGGGCGACTGTGCACACGGCGTCCTTCGGAAGCGCAGGATTCTGTCAACCACGCCGGTCGTCATGCGGGCTCCGACAGGCGCCGGGCGAGCGTCGCCACGATGGCGCCGGCCTCCGGGTCGCCCGCGATGCGCTGGCCGGTGCGCTTGCACGCGTGCAGGACGGTGGTGTGGCTGCGACCCCCGAAGCGCTCCCCGATGGCCGGGAGCGTCTCGCTCGTGTGCTCGCGCGAGAGGTACATGGCGACGTGGCGCGGCCAGGTCAGCCGGCCGGAGCGGCTCGGGGAGAGCAGCTCCTCGCGGGTGATGCCGAAGGCCTCGCACGTGATCTCCTGGACCCGATCTATCGTGGGGTCGGGTGTGCGACGCGCCTCGGGGTACAGACCGGAGAGCACCTCGTCGGCGAGCTCTGCGTCGATCGGCCGGCCGGTGAGCGAGTGGAAGGCCACGACCCGGATGAGCGCGCCCTCGAGCATCCGCGTGTTGACGGTGATGCGCCGAGCGATCGCCTCCAGCGCGGCCTCGTCGGCGATCTCGATGCCGTCGTGCTGGA
>JACDAP010000516.1 GCA_013695395.1 Solirubrobacterales bacterium | reverse complement strand
GTCCTGCACGAGGCTGACGTCGTCGCGCCTCAGCGTGCGGAACCACCCGTGGTCGATGAGCGGCCGCCGCGCGTACGGTGGGTAATCGGGGATCGATGCGGCGACGAGGTCGGGGCGACCCGCGAGCTCCTCCTCGATGTACCTCGTCAGGTAGCGGCGGTGGCGGTCGTTGACCTTGCTGACAGACCGGTCCTGCTCAGGCCAGTCTGGATCGACGCGCAGCGCGGGGTGCAGCCGGTCCCCGAAGCGCCAGAAGTGCCGCAGGCGGTACCAGTCCGCGTAGAACGGCACGTGCTCGAGGAGGTGCTGGGACTCCCAGCTGACCTCCCGGCCCTGGTTCGGGTGCGGGATCACCCACTGCCGCCCTCTCGCGAACACCGTCACGCGTGACGCCGTTCCGGCTAGCGCGGGCACGAGCTGCATCGCGCTGGCGCCCGTGCCGATGACACCGACCCGCCGGCCGGCGACCTCGACGTCGCTGTTCCAGCGGGCGGTGTGCATGCACGGCCCAGGGAACGTGTCCAGGCCCTTGATGGGCGGGATCTTCGGCCGGTTGAAGTGGCCGACGCCGGTGATCAGGATCGACGCCGTGAGCGTCTCGGAGCGACCGTCGGCGCGACGGACGTCCACCTCCCAGAGCGCCGCTGCCTCGTTCCAGACGCTCCGGATCACCTCCGTCCCGAACTGGATGTTCGGCCGGAGTGCGTAACGGTCGGCGAGATCGGCGAAGTACTCGGCGAGCTGCTCGCGCCGGGCGAAATAGTGCTGCCAGTCATGCCGGCGGGCGAAGGAGAACGAGTAGAGGTGGCTCGGTGTGTCGACGCCGCAGCCGGGGTAGTCGTTCTCCAGCCAGGTGCCGCCGACCTCGTCGTTCTTCTCGAGGACGGTGTAGGAGATCCCGACCTGACCGAGCTGGACGGCGATGTTGATGCCGGCCATCCCGGCGCCGATGACGAGCGCCCCGAACGTCTCCGGCACCGGCGCCGCGGGCCGGTCGACGTCGCGCGGCATCGTGCCGAGCTCCTCCGAGAGCAACTCGCCGTAGGCCTCGGGGACGTCCTCGGCGAGCGCGAACTGCAGCAGACGGGCGACCTCCGACGGTGACGGCGCCGGTCCGGGCGCGAGCCGTCCCTCGCGGTGGGCGGTGATCGCGTCGAACGCCGCCTCACGGACCTGCTCCTGCGCGGACTCCGGCAGTCCGCCGGTGTCGTGGTCGCCCAGCCCGGGCGCCGGCGTGGGGACGTAGGGCGCCCGCAGCCACCGCTCGTCCGCCGTCAAGCGGTGCAGGACGAGGAGCAGGGTCGGGAGGTTCGCCTCCTGCAGTGCGTCTCGAAGCCTCTGGTCGGCGACGGCACCCTCGTGCTCCTCGACCAGGGCGACACCGGCCTGCTCGCGTAGATCCATGTTGATCACTGTACAGCAGAACGATAATCTTCGCTATCAACTCTGGGCCCTACGCCGTATCCCCCTTCACGGCGCCTACGGGCTTGTCACGAAACGCCAGCCATCGCTAGATAGTCTCTCGTATCAATCTTTGATACTGCGGGTGGCAAGGGAGCCGAGCCCGTCGAGCGTGACCGTGACGACCTCCTCGCCCAGCTGAGCCCGCGTCGCCGCGTCGCGTGGCCACGAGGCGATCGAGTTGAGTGCTCCCACCGTGGTCAGGGCCGCCGTGCGCAGCGCGTCGGGCTCCCGGTTCGGAAAGCAGCGCTGAAGGCAGTCGACCCAGCGGGCCGCGTACCGGGCCTCGCGGCGACGCACGCGTTGCTTGTCCGCCGGAGCCAGCGAGCGCTCTTCCCGCAGCATGACCCCGGCGAGGCGTCGATCGGCGAGCACGAACCCGATGTGCCCGCGGACGAGCAGCTCGAGCTCCTCGCGGGGGTCCTCGCACGTGCGGCTCGTCGACGCGACGAGGCGGTCGATGGCGTCTTCGAAGAGTGTCGCGAGGATGACGTCCTTGCTGCGGAAGTGCCGGTAGACGTTGGGCCCGTGCACCCCGGCACGCTCGCCGATCTCGTTGACCGTCACCGCCGCGAAGCCGCGCTCATAGAACAGCTCACACCCAGCGTCGAGGATCCTGGTGTACCGAGCGGACGCCCCGTCTGCGG
>JACDAP010000479.1 GCA_013695395.1 Solirubrobacterales bacterium | reverse complement strand
GGCGTCGGCTCCGCCGCCCGTTCCGTTGATGGACAGGTCGCGCAGGACCACAGCGGCGTTCGGCGCGTTGATCGTGACGCCGGTGGAGCCGCCGGCCAGGATCGAGGCATGCGTGCCGGAGCCGTCGATCGTGATCGCCTTCGTGATCGTGACGGCCCCGTATCCGCCCGGATCGAGGGCGTCGATCTCACCGCCCGCGGCGGTCTTGGAGATCGCTCCCGCAAAGGTCTTGCACGGCGCCGTCCGGGAGCACGGGTTCGCGTCGTCGCCGACCCCTGAGGCCCAGGTACGGGTTGCCTGGGCCTGGGCGGCGGCGGGGAGCAGGGCGAGCAGCAGGAGCGCGAGCAGCGCGGGACGGGCGGACATCGTGACCTCCAGAGATGATGCGCCCACCGCTGGGGCGCGTGGGCGCTCAACCTACCCTCGCGCGCAGCTCCGTGCCACCCCCGCTGGCACTCTAGGAATCGGTGCTACGCGCCGCCGGCCATCGCCGGGAGGATCACGAGCACGTCGCCGCCCCCGACGCCCGTGCCGAGCCCGTCGAGCACGCGGACGTCCTCGTCGTTGAGGTACACGTTGACGTAGCGGTTCAGCTCGCCGTCGGAGCTGAAGATCTGGGCGGAGGTGTCGGGGTGCGATTCGGTGAGCGCGCGCAGGACGTCGCCGACGTTCTCGCCTTCGGCGGTGACCTCACGCTCGCCGCCGACGGCGGCGCGCAGGACGGGGGGAATGCGGATGGTGGCCATGTCTGGGTCCTCGGTCTCGTTCGAAAGGGGGAAGGGTTAGCCGGCTGCGGCGCAGAACGCCTCGTAGTCGGGGAAGACGCCCATCTCCTCGGAGGAGATGTCCTCGGGCTCGCGCGAGCAGATCGGGCACGCCGGGTCCCGGCGCACCTTCAGCTCGGTCGTCGTCGCGTCGAGCGCGTCGTACATGAGCAGGCGGCCGATGAGCGGGGTACCCGCGCCGATGATGAGCTTGACCACCTCGGTCGCCTGGAGCAGCCCCATCGTGCCGGGCAGCACGCCGAGGACGCCGTTGGCCCCGCAGGAGGGGGCAAGCTCGGCCGGTGGCGGCACCGGGAAGAGACAGCGATAGCAGGGACCGTCGTAGGGAGCGAAGATCGAGAGCTGGCCCTCGAAGCCGAGGATCGCCGCGCTCACCACCGGGATCTTCAGCCGCACGGTGGCGTCGTTGAGCAGGTAGCGCGTCGGGAAGTTGTCGACCCCGTCGACGATGAGGTCGTAGCCCTCGATGATCTCCATGATGTTCGAGGAGTCGAGGCGGACCGGGTACTTGACGACCTTCACGTCGGGGTTCAGCTCGTTGATCGCCGCCTCGGCGGAGTCGACCTTCGCTACGCCGACCGTGGAGGTCTTGTGGATCACCTGGCGCTGGAGGTTCGAGACATCGACCTCGTCGTCGTCGACGATCCCAAGCTGACCGACACCGGCCGCGGCGAGGTAGAGCGCAGTCGGCGAGCCGAGACCGCCGGCGCCGAGCAGGAGCACCTTGGCCTCGAGGAGCTTCTTCTGCCCCTCCTCCCCCACCTCGGGCAGCAGGAAGTGGCGCGAGTAGCGCTGGCGCTGCTCGGGGGTGAACTGGAACGGCACCTCGACGTCGTAGCCACGATCCTTCCAGAGGGTGATGCCACCCTTCATCGACACGACGTCCTCGTAGCCGAGGTCGCGCACGAGCGTGTTGGCGGCCAGCGCGGACCTTGCGCCGGAGGCGCAGTACAAGACGACCTTCTGGGAGTGGTCGGGCACGGTGGCCTCGATCCGGCTCTCGAGGAAGCCGCGCGGGATCGCCTTGGCGCCGGGCAGCTTGCCCGACGCGAGCTCGTCGCTCTCGCGGACGTCGATGATCGCGACGCCGTTCCCGAGCAGCGGCTTGACGTCGGAGGGGTCGACCTCCTCGACGGAGGCTTTGACCTGCTTGATGTACTCGGCGCCGGAAGGGCTCACTCTGGGAAACCACCTAATGCTGATCGGGTTTGTCCGTGCTTCAGAAAGTATAGCGGGCTACGGGTTGCCGCCGGAACGACCGATGTACTGAGGTGAGCATGCGCGGGCGTCCCCTCCACCATCAGATCCTCGCGGTCAACGCGGCGCTCGTCATCACCGCGGTGCTCGCGGCCATCGTGGCCGCTCGCCTCGACTTCAGCGAGGTCGCCGAGAGCCGGCAGTTCATGGTGCTGATCGCCGCGATCCTCGCCACGGTGCTCGTCAACGGCGTCGTGCTGCGGCGTCGCTTCGCTCCGCTCGGGGAGCTGATCGAGACGATGGAGCGGGTCGACCTGACGAACCCCGGCGTGCGGACCGTCCCGCTCTCGGCCGACTCGGCCGACGTCATCCGGTTGCGGGAGGCGTTCAACCGGATGCTCGCCCGCCTGGAGGAGGAGCGCGTAAGCGGCGCCAGCGCCGTGCTCCGGGCCCAGGAGGCCGAGCGTGGCCGGCTCGCTCGTGATCTGCACGACGAGGCCAACCAGGCGCTGACCGGTGTCCTGCTCCGCCTCCAGGCCTCCACGCACCGCGCCCCGCCCGAGCTGGCCGCCGAGCTCCGGGAGACCCAGGAGGCCTGCAACCAGGCGATGCAGGAGCTGCTGCGCCTCGCGCGCGAGCTCCGTCCCACCGCGCTCGACGACCACGGGCTGGAGGCCGCGCTGCGCACGCAGGTCGAGCGCTTCGGTCACGAGGCGGGCGTCACGGCCACGCTGGATCTCGCCGCGGGGCTCGACGACGCGATGGATACCGACGGGCAGCTCGTCACCTACCGCGTCGTGCAGGAGTCCCTCTCCAACGTCGTCCAGCACGCTCAGGCGAGCTCCGTGCACGTCGAGGTCCGCCGGCGCGACGGCCGCGCGGTCGTGCGGATCATCGATGACGGCCAGGGGATCGGGCAGCGGTGCGCCTCCGGCTTCGGCCTGGCCGGGATGCGCGAGCGCGCGCTGCTGGCCGGCGGGACCCTCACCGTGATGTCGGCGCCCGGGCGGGGCACGACCGTCGAGCTCGTGATCGGCGAGTCGCGTCCGAGCGTCGCACCGCCGCTGCCGGCTCGGCGACCGATCGTCGTGGAGGCGCTCGCCGGATGAGCGCCCGGCTGATGATCGCCGACGACCACGGCGTCGTCCGCGGCGGCCTCAAGCTGCTGCTCGATCGGCAGGACGACCTCGAGGTCGTGGCGGAAGCCGCTGACGGGGCCGAGGCGGTGGCGGTCGCGCTGCGCGAGCGCCCGGACCTCTGCATCCTCGACGTCTCGATGCCGAAGCTCACCGGCCTGCAGGCGGCCCGCGAGATCCGCGCCCAGGCCCCGGAGATCGCGGTGCTGATGCTCTCGATGCACGACGACGAGCGCTACCTGTTCGAGGCGCTCAAGGCGGGGGCCGGCGGCTATGTCCTGAAGATGGAGGCGGACACCGCGCTGGTCGACGCGGTCAGGGCCGTCCTGCGCGGCGAGCCGTTTCTCACCATCGCCGCCGAGCAGCGCTTCATCCGCGAGTGGATGAGCGACGCGTCCACCGGGCCCTCCGAGCCGCTGACCCCGCGCGAGCAGGAGGTGCTCAAGCTGATCGCCGAGGCCCACAAGAACTCGGAGATCGGCGAGATCCTGCACCTCTCCGAGAAGACCGTGGAGTCCCACCGGGGCAACCTGCTGCGCAAGCTCGGGATGCGGGACCGCGTCGAACTCGTCCGCTACGCGATCCGGCGCGGGCTCATCGAACCCTGACCGTTACACACGTCATGGTGTAGCGTTATGTGTATGCGGACGAACATCGAGATCGACGACGCGTTGCTGGAGGAGAGCCGGCGGCTTCTCGGGACGACGACCAAGCGCGAGACGGTCGACGCGGCGCTTCGCGAGATCGTGGATCGTGACCGTCGTCGACAGCTGCTCGGGCTCCGCGGCCAGGTCCGATGGGAGGGCGATCTCGAGGAGAGCCGGGCCGGGCGCCTGCCGTGATCGTCGTTGACACGAGCGTCTGGATCGACGTACTCAACGCTCGTTCGACACGCCAGGCCGACCACTGCGCGGCGCTCATCGAGGACGGCCAGCCCGTTGTGTTGACGGACGTCATCCTCACGGAACTCCTCCAGGGCTTCCGCAACGAAGACGACGCGGCGCGGGTGGAGCATCACCTGCGCGCGTTCCCGATCCTGCGGCTTGCCGGACTCGACGACTTCATCCTCGCCGCACGGCTCTACCGCGACGCCCGGCGCCGAGGCGTGACCGTCCGCAAGACGCTCGACTGCCTGATCGCGGCCGCCTGCGTCCGTGCCGACGCGCCGATCCTCCACGCCGACCGGGACTTCGACCTGCTCGCCTCGTGCACCGAGCTCCGTGTCTACGAGGTGCCCGAATGAGCACCGAGCCGGCAGCGTTCGAGGTACATATCGGTGAGCGAAGGAAAGCTCGAACGCGACGGGGGTCGCTGGCATGCCCTGGCCGGCCTCGAGCTTGCGATCGCTCAGCGAAAGGAACCTCGAGTGCGGCCCCGCCGCCGACCGCGCTTATGCGGCCGCGCTCGCCCGCGACGGGCGTACCTCGCCCGGGTCCTCGTCGAGGAAGGCGGCCAGGTCGGCGTTGAACCGCGCGGGACGCTCGACCATCGGCAGGTGCCCGGTGCCGTCGTAGACCACGCGCCGGGCGTCGGGGATCGCGCGCTCGTACTCCTCGCTGCACGAGGTCGGCACGAGCAGGTCACGGTCACCCCAGACGATGAGGGTCGGGCAGGCGATGTCCGGGACCCGGTCGCGGAAGTCGTAGGTCGCGAGGTCGACGGCGGCCGGGGCGCCCGCGGGCCGACCCGCCCCGCCGAGGATCTCCTGCACGAGTGCCGGATGGAGCAGCTCCGAGCGGGTGCAGACGAAGTCGATCGCGAGCTTGCGACCGCGCGGCCGCCGCGAGAGGAGCCGCTTCTGCGCTTCGGTCAGGCCCCCGAGCCCGAAGAGCACGCGCCCGAGCATCATCCCGCCCGGGTGAGCGATGACGGCCGTCGGCAGGCCGATGTACTTGCCGCTCATCCCGGCGGCAGCGACGAGCACGAGCCGCTCCACGCGCCGCGGGAAGGAGATCGCGAGCTCGGCGGCGACGAAGCCGCCCATCGAGTTGCCGACCACGCAGGCCGCGGCTATCTCGAGCTCCTCGCAGACCGCGTCGACGGTCCGCGCGTAGCGTTCCATCGAGACGGGCGCGTCGATCGGCGAGCGGCCGAAGCCCGGCAGGTCAAGCGCGACGCAGCGGTGCGTCTCCATGAAGTGCGGGAGCTGCTCGAGCCAGTGCTGCCAGCACGCAGAGTGGCCGTGGATGAAGAGCAGCACCGGCGCCTCCTTCGGCCCGATGTCGATGACGTTCACGGGCGTCCCGTCCGCGACCACCCAGGACTGGTGCTCGCTCCAGTCGACCCCGAGCCATGCGGGGTCGACGCCGGAACCGTACGCGTCGAGGCTGCTCATCCGCACAGTGTTACAGATGTGTAGCTAGGAGATCGCCCGTCAGGCGGGGGCCGGCGCTCGCTCGGCCTCCCCCCGGGCCGCGCTCTGCGGCGCCCCTGCGAGCTGGCCGCCCGCGCAGTCGGCCGCCTTCGTCTCGCACGGGTCCGGGTTGCGGATCTTCAGGAGCCCCGCGAGGCCACCGAGGGTGAGCAGCACCGCGGCGATGACCATGCCGAGGTGGAAGGCGTCGATCGCCGCCGCACGAGTGGCCTCGACGACCGGACCCCGGTCGGCCGCCGGCAGTGCGCTCACGTCCGGGACGTTGAGCGCCCGTTCCTTGGCCCGCTCGATGAGGGCGGAGCCTGCTGAGGAGAGCCGCGCCCCCTCGAGGTTCGCGCTCACCCCGGAGGCGTAGGAGGCCGCGAGCACGGCGCCCACCCCCGCGGTCGCCAGCAGCCCGGCGGTCCGCGCGATCGCGTTGTTGACCGCGGAGGCGATCCCCGCGTTGGACTCGTCGGCATCGGCGAGCACCGCGGCGGTCAGCGGGCTGACGGTGATCGAGAGGCCCAGGCCGAAGAGGATCAGTGCCGGCAGCAGGTCGCTCGCGAAGGCGACCGACTCGTCCAGCCGCAGCATGGCCAGGAAGCCGAGCGCGACGAAGAGCGGCCCCACCCCCATGAAGAGCCGGGGCCCGAAGCGATCGGCCAGCGCGCCGAAGCGCCGCGAGAGGACGAACATCATCCCCGTGGGAACCAGGCCGATCGTCCCCGCCTTCAGCGCGGAATAGCCGGCGACCTGTTGCAGGAAGAGCCCGACGAAGAAGCCGAACAGGGCGATCCCCGCGTACATGACGAGCGTCTCCACGTTGCCCCAGCAGAAGTTCGGGCGTGCGAAGAGCCCCAGCGGGAGCATCGGCTCCCTCGCACGCGCCTCGTGCCGCAGGAAGGCACCGAGCAGGACGAGCCCGCCGAGCAGCGGCACGAGCACGCCGGGGCTCCCCCACCCGTACTGCGGCTGCTGGATCAGGGCGAACGTCGGCCCCGCCAGCCCGAGCGCGGCGAGCACGGCCCCGCGGGCGTCCACGTGCGGGCGCGGCCCGGCCCCCCGCGTCCCCTCCGGGACATAGCGCGCGGCCAGGGCGAGCGTGCCGAGCACGATCGGGACGTTGATCGCGAAGACCACCCGCCACGAGGTCGAATCGACGATCTGCCCGCCGAGCAGCGGGCCGAGCAGGATGCCGATGCCGCCCCAGGCCGTCCAGGTCCCGATCGCCCGGCCGCGCTCGGCCGTCGGGAAGACCGCGATGAGGATCGCCAGCGCCGCGGGGGTCAGCAGCGCACCCGAGACGCCTTGGAGCGCTCGGGCCGCGACCAGCACCTCGATGCTCGGTGCCGCCGCGCAGAGCACGCTCGTGACCCCGAACCCCACCACACCGAGCGTGAAGATACGGCGTTCGCCGAACAGGTCGGCCAGCGAGCCCGAGACGAGGATGAGCGCCGCGAGGGTCAGCAGGTACGCGTTCACCACCCACTGCTGACCGCTCAGCCCGCCACCGAGATCGTCGGTGATCGCCGGAAGCGCCACGTTGACGACCGTCGCGTCGACCGAGACGACGACCGAGCCGAGGATGGCGGCGACCAACGCGCCCTGTTTCGCGTCCATCGTCGCGACGCTACCGGGCACGGAAGGCGGGCCCTCTCGCTCTACCCTGACGGTCCGTGCCCGCTCGGATCCAGCTCACCCTCGCAGCCGTCCTCGGCACCGTCGCCGTCGTCCTGGGTGCCGTCCTGCTCTTCGGCTCGAGCCGCGCGAACGAGCGCCCGGACTTCACCGTGGGGCCCGACGGATTCGCGGGCGCCCAGAGCCCGTCCGGCGCCCGCGCGCCGGATTTCGACCTGCGCGACGAGGACGGCAAGCCGATCTCCCAGCGCAGCGCGCGCGGCAGGGTCACCGTGCTCACCTTCCTCTATACGACCTGCGAGGACTCCTGCCCGATCACCGCCTCGCAGATCCTCGGCGGCCTCGACGACCTCGGGCCCGAAGGCAAGGACGTGGCGACGATCGCGGTCTCCGCCGATCCTGACGTCGACGACGAGGCACTGGCCCGCCGCTTCCTTGTCGACCGGAGGATCACCGGGCGCATGCACTTCGCGCTCGGCACCGCGGAAGAGCTCTGCCCGATCTGGCGCGCGTACGGCGTCCAACCGCAGGGCGACCGCTACGAGGGGCGCTGCCCGAGCCGAAAGGCAACGGACCCGCGTGCGACCGTCGACAGCTTCGAGCACTCCGCCCGCGTCGTGGTCATCGACAAGCGCGGGTTCCAACGCTCGGCCTTCCCGCTGGACCAGCTCACCTCGGAGGCGCTCGCCAACGACGTGCGGCGACTCCAGGCCGAGACGCCCTGACCGGGGCGGGTTTCAGTCCTCCTCGGAGGCGGCGCGCAGCGAGGCCAGGGCCGCGTCGGCCTGGTCCTCGGCGGCGAGGTATGCCGCGTGTGCGTGATGCCCGCCGCCCGCGCTCCATGCGACGTAGCGCTCGCGCGCATCGGCGGCCGCGGCACGCCAGACCGCCCGCGGCGCGTCCTCGGCGTCGGCGACCCGCCGGATGATCAACTCGCGGGTGTCGGCGAGCTCGTCTAGAAGCGGGTGCAGATGCTGCGTGGTGGTCATCGCGATCTTTCCCTTCCCGTCGCGTTGTGGTTCTACCCGCTCTTTCGGACGGAGGGCGCTGACGGTTCAGTCGATTGTGTGAGACCTCTCTGAGAGGCCCGCCGCTCCCGACGCCTCCCACGGATGCTCGTAGCCTTCAACCAGCCCACCATCAGCACGACGGGAGCCACGTACAGGAGCTCCGCGTACCAGTGGCCAACGTGGGCGAGGACCACCTCCCTACACCGCCCCCGCGCTGAGCAGCCAGAGCCCGAGACAGGTGAACGCGACCATCACGGTGAGCATCCAGTACTGCGAGCGGGCGGCGTCACGGGCGCTTGCGTAGATCGTCAGCGCACGGTCGTGGGCGAGGACGAGCCCTGAGACGTGGCCGACGATGAGGGCACCGACCTGCACGTACCAGACGGTGTTGGCGGTGATCAAGCCGTAGTCGATCGACGCGGTGGCGGTACCGAAGATGTTCGCGCCGTCGCCGAGCGGGTCCGAGGCCAGGTAGCTGATCGCCTGCCCCTGGACGGCCAGGTAGGAGAAGTAGTGGGCCACCACGTAGGCCAGGGCGATCGGGAGCAGGGAGTGGGCGAAGCGCGCCCCGAGCTCGCCGGCGCTGTGCCTGCCGTCGATCGAGCGCATCCCGACCGTCCCGATGCGGTAGAGGCCCGCGACCGCGGCGAGCACCACGGCCATGCCGATCGTGAAGGCGATCTGCAGCGCGGTCTCCTGCGAGATCCCGATGTCGACGAGCAGCTGCTGGAGGTCGGGGGCCAGTGAGTTCCAGGTCGGCCCCTGCGAGAAGCCGTCGAAGCTCGTGGTGCCGATCAGGGCGATCATCACCGCGACGGTCCCGGGCACGGCCGTGATCCCCGCCGCCCCGGAGAGCACCGGGCGCACCCAAAGCTCGCGGCCGCGCCAGTCCAGCGCGCCCAGGCGCCCGAGCA
>JACDAP010000468.1 GCA_013695395.1 Solirubrobacterales bacterium | reverse complement strand
GTGAGGTCCGTCGCCGGGGGCGCCTTGGCGTGGCGCACGTGCCCGCCGACCGCGGCGCCGGAGCCCAGGAAGAGCGTGGCCTTGTACATCCCGTGGGCGACCAGGTGGAAGATCACCGCGGCGAAGGCGCCGAGCCCGCAGACCATGATCATGAAGCCCATCTGCCCCATCGTCGAGTGGGCGAGGCCGCCCTTGACGTCGGGCTTGACGAGCATGAGGGAGGTGCCGTAGAGGGCGGTCGCGGCCCCCGCGGCGAAGGCCAGGTGGGTCGCCACCTGCGAGGCGCCGAAGAGCGGCGCGAGACGGACGAGCAGGACGCCGCCCGCGTTCACGACACCCGCGTGCAGCAGCGCGGAGACGGGCGTCGGAGCGGCGAGGGTCGCGGGCAGCCAGCGGCCGAACGGCAGCTGTGCGGAACGGGCGAGCGCGGCGATGACGAGGCCGCAGGCCACCACCGCGAGGGCTAGTTCGTCGTCCGCGATGCGCGGCAGCTGGGCCCCGAGGCTCCGCAGATCGAGATTCCCCCAGGTGAAGAGGGCGACGACCACGGCGGCCCAGAGCGCGAGATCCCCCAGAGCGAAGGCGCGGGCGGTGCGTCGGACGCCCTCCCGGGCGGCGGGCAGCTCGGCGTAGAGGCCGAGCAGGGCCAGGAGCGCAAGGCCGGCGAGGCTCCAGGCGATCGCGAGCCCGATCAGCGTCGCGCTCGTCACCAGGGCGAGCGTCGCGGCGGTGAGCAGCCCGGTGGCCGCGAAGAAGCGGCCGGCGCGCGGGTCGGCCCGCAGGTAGCGCTGCGCGAAGGCCTGCACGACACCGCTGACCGCGCAGACCAGCAGCACGAGGACGGCCGACAGCCGGTCGGCGTAGAGGCCCCCGACGGCGCGCCCGTCGGCCCGTTCGAACACCGCGGAAACGGGGCCGTCGGCGAGGACGGCGGCGGCGAGCAGCACCCCGAGAAGGAACGCAACCCCGGTGAGCGCGGTGCCGACGCGCCCGGCGAGCTGCTCTCGCGCAGGACCCGTGAGCGCGGCGAGGAGCCCGCCGAGCAGCGGCAGCGCGACGAGGAGGACGAGGAGCGGACTCATCGCCCGGACCGGATCGGGTCAGGCCGGTGGGTGGTCGCGGTACGTGCGCTCGTCATGACGCGAAGCAATATACACGTTTTATATATCGTGTTTTGTGTTTCGCGTTAGGAGACGCCGGAAGTCCAAGTCTGATGTCCTATCCTGCGGGCCATGGCGGACTGGACCTTCCTCACCAACCACGGCCACGTTCTGCTCTGCGTCGCCCGCGATCCGGGCGTTCGCCATCGCGACGTGGCCGAGCGCGTCGGCATCACCGAACGAGCCGCACAGCGGATCGTCGCCGACCTGATCGAGGCCGGCTACCTGGAGAGCACCCGTGAGGGGCGCCGCAACCACTACCGGCTGAACGCCGAGATGCCGCTGCGCCACCCGCAGGAGGAGGGCCATCAGGTCGGCGAGATCCTCGCGGTCCTCGAGCCCGAGCACGGCGCGGCGTGACCGGCTCGCTCGCCTCCTGGCTGATCCTGGGCGGCGCGCTCACGCTCCTGCTCGTGCTCGACCTGGCCGTCGTCCGCGGCCGCGGGGGCGAGATGAGCCTGCACGACGCGAGCATCGCGAGCGTCTTCTGGGTGAGCACGGCCGCGGTCTTCTTCGTCGTTCTGCTGCTCACGGCCCCGGCCGGGGACGCTGAGTCCTTCCTGGCCGGGTACCTGGTCGAGAAGTCGCTCTCGCTCGACAACGTCTTCGTGTTCCTGCTCGTCTTCACCGCGTTCTCGGTGCCCGCGGAGGAGCGCCACCGGCTGCTGACCTACGGGATCCTGCTCGCGCTGGTGCTGCGGGCGATCTTCATCGTGGCCGGTGCCGCCGCGCTCGACTCGTTCAGCTGGCTGAGCTTCGTCTTCGCCGCGGTGCTGATCTGGACGGGCTGGCGGCTGTGGCGCGGGCGCCACGACCACGACAGCGAGAGCGCCCTGGTCGAACGGCTGACGCGCCGGCTCCCGATCTCCACGGCCCCGCCGGCAGGCCGGCTCACTCGCCGGGAGAACGGCCGCCGCATGCTCACTGCGAGCGGGGCCGCCCTGGCCGGCATCGCGATCGTCGACATCATCTTCGCCGTCGACTCGGTCCCGGCGATCCTCGCGATCACCACCGACGTGTTCATCGTCTTCGCCGCCAACGCGTTCGCGCTGCTCGGCCTGCGCCCACTGTTCTTCCTCGTCGCCGAGCTGGTGCAGAAGCTCTACTACCTCAAGAGCGCGCTGGCCGCCCTGCTCGTGTTCATCGGGCTGAAGCTGATCGCCGCCGAGTTCGTCGGCAAGATCGGGCCGGAGATCTCCCTGCCGGCGATCGCCGCGATCCTCGCGACGGGCGTCGTCGCCTCGCTCCTGCGCACGCGCCGGCTGGAGCGTGGACCCACCGCCTGATCCCGCCAGCGAGAGCGAACCTCCCGCCATATTCATCGCCGGGGGTGGAAAAGGGCGGGCGGTTCGTTTCGGAACACGGGGTTGCGCCGCCAGCGCATCGGCGTACCCTCGGCGACGTGCCGGTCGCCGTCGTGTTCCGCTGCGAGGTCTGCGAGGCGCGGCCCGACGCGGAGACGCAGGTCGCGCTCGAGCTCCAGCTGCTCGACATCCGCTGCGGCGAGTACCTCGACATGGAGCCGGGCAACTGGCTCGTCTGGCACGGGCGGGGCCCCTACGGACCGACCCGATACGCCTGCGGCAATCACCGCGGCGAGCTGAAGGCCACCGTGCGCGAGCACTACGGGACCTTCGGGAAGGGCCCGTGGGCGATGGGCCCGCACCCCTACCGCTTCCGCAAGGGCAGCGAGCGGGCGCGCCGCATCC
>JACDAP010000463.1 GCA_013695395.1 Solirubrobacterales bacterium | reverse complement strand
GTAATACACTTCGAACTCGCCGCGGTCGATCGCGTGGCGGAGATCGGTCTCCAGTTCCAACCGGCGGAGCGCGGCGGCGCCCATCTCGGTATCGAAGACTGCGTAACCGGCCTTGCCTTGTGCTTTTGCTTGGTACATCGCAATATCCGCCTCTCGAACCAGATCAAGTGGTTGATGGTGACCAGGCCGACTGGCGGTGATCCCAATACTGACGCTCACGAAGACCTGTCGCCCATCGACGAGAAAGTGGCGCGACAGCGCGGTGTTGATCCGCTCGGCCACCCTGATCGCTTCGGAAATGTCGCGGACGTCTTCAAGCAAAATTGTGAACTCGTCTCCTCCCAGACGCGCGGCGGTATCTCCGGCCCGCAAGCAAACGGAGAGACGTTCAGCGACAGCGACCAAGAGTCGGTCGCCGGCATCATGACCGAGACTGTCGTTGACGATCTTGAACCGATCGACGTCGAGGAAGAGCACCGCGCATGCGTGGTCGGCCTGTCGCTCGGCGCGCCGGAGGGAGAGCGCGAGGCGGTCGCGGAAGAGCGCGCGGTTCGGAAGCCCGGTGAGCGCGTCGTGGAGGGCGTCGTGGACGAGTCGCTCCTCGGCGGCCTTGCGGGAGGTGATGTCCGACATCGACCCCGCCATCCGGGTCGCGGTCCCGCTCTCGTCGCGGATCGCCACCCCGCGGGCGAACATCCAGCGGTGGCCGCCGTCGGCGTGTCGCATCCGGTGCTCGCTCTCGAAGTGCGCCGAGCGCCCCTCGAGGTGGGCGGTGATCGCATGCCGCACGCGGCCGAGATCGTCGACGTGAACGCGCCCGAGCCACTCGTCGGGATCCGTGGAGACCTCGTCGTGGCGGTGGCCGAGCATCGCCTTCCAGCGTTCGGCGAGGTGGATCCGGTTCTCGGCGAGGTCCCAGTCCCAGATCCCGTCGTTCGCGCCGCGCACCGCGAGCGCGAACCGCTCCTCGCTGTCGCGCAGCCGGCGCAAGGCGCGGTGGTGGCGGTAGGCGTAGCGGATCGAGCGCTCGAGCGCGGATGGGTCGAGACGGTCCTTGAGGAGGAAGTCGGTCACGCCGAGCTCGGTCGCCTCGAGGTCGACCGCGTAGTCGCCCTGGCCGGTGAGGAGGATGACCGGCGCGCGCTCACAGCCCGGAAGCGCGGCCCGGACGACGTCGAGCCCGGTGTACGCCCCGAGCCGGTAATCGACGAGGTAGACGTCGTGGCGGGTGCCCGAGATCGTCTCGAGCGCCGCCTCGTAGGTCGCGACCCAGTCGATCTCGCACCGCATCCGGTCCTGGGCGCGCAGGAGATCGCGGGTGATGATGAAGTCGTCCTCGTCGTCCTCGACGAGGAGGATCCTCAGCAGCTCAGCGTCCCAGGCCATCATGGGCTGTGATCGGGAGCTCGACGATCTCGAACCAGTACCTCGAGAAAGCCTGGAGGACCTCGACGAGGCCGCCGAACGTGACCGGCTTGGTGATGAACGAGTTCGCGCCGAGGTCGTGACTGCGGACGATGTCCTCCTCGGCCTTCGACGTCGTCATGACGACGATGGGGATCCGGCGCAGCTTCGGGTCGGATTTGATCTCGCCGAGCGCCTCGCGCCCGTCCTTGCGCGGCATGTTGAGGTCGAGCAGGATGACCCCGGGCTCGGGCGCGTCCGTCCCGCCGGTCGCGTAGGCGCCGCGGCGGTGCAGGTAGTCCATGAGGTCCTCGCCGTCGACGACGAAGCGCATCTCGTTCGCGAGCCGCGCGTCCGTCATCGCCTCCTTGGTGAGGAGCCGGTCCTCCGCGTCGTCGTCGGCCATGAGGATCGTGATGGGGCGGCGCTCAGACGACTGCATACGGGGCCTCCCCCCGCGCGACCGCCGCACCGGACGCGGGCGGACCGGCCTCGTCCGCGGACTCGTGACGCACCGGAAGCGAGATCGTGAAGGTCGCTCCGGCACCCGGCGTGCTGTCGGCGACGATCGCGCCTCCGTGACGCTCGGCGATCTTGCGGCAGAGGGCGAGCCCGACCCCGGTCCCCGGATAGGCGTCCTTCCCGTGGAGCCGCTCGAACACCCGGAAGATCCGCGTCGCGTACCGGGGGTCGAACCCGATGCCGTTGTCGGCGACGGTGACCTCGGCGAGCCGCCCGCGCAGATGACCGGCGATCCGGACCTCGGGCGCCACCCCCTCGCGACGGAACTTCAGCGCGTTGGAGATGAGGTTCTGCATCATCTGGCGCATCTGGGCCGGGTCGGCCTGGATCGCCGGAAGCTCGCCCACATCGACCGTCCCTCCGCTCTCCGCGATGACGACCTCGAGATCGTCGACGCAGTCGTGGACGACATCGACCATGTCGACCTCGACGAACGGCTGCGCGTGCGTCGCGACGCGCGAGAACTTGAGGAGGTCGTCGATGAGGAGCTGCATCCGCTCACCGGCGCGGCTCATCCGGCGCAGGTAGCCGCGGCCGTCCTCGGTGAGGCGCTCCCCCTCCTTCGCCTCGAGCTGCGCGGCGAATATCTGCACCTTGCGCAGGGGCTCGCGGAGGTCGTGGGAGGCGATCGAGGCGAACTGCTCCAGCTCGGCGTTCGAGCGGGCGAGCTCCTGCGCGCGCCGCTCGAGTGCGGCGTTCGTCGTTCCGAGCTGCGCGTTCGCGCTCGCGAGGCGCACCGCGCCGAGGAGGACGCGGCGGATGAGGAAGAGGACGCCGACGGCGGCCGCGCCGAAGCCGACGAGGAGGAGCCACGGGACCCACTTACGGGACCCGCGCACCGAGGAGAAGAGGTTCGCCTCGGAAGCGGTGACGACGACGTGCCATGGAGTGTTCCCGACCGGGCTCGAGGTGAAGTACCGCCCGTCGCCGTAGGCCCCCTCCCCGCCACCGTCGGACGCGGGGATGAGGCCCTCGTCCTCGGGCCGGATCGTGGGGATTGAGCCCTCGACCGCGCTCCCGACGACGACGCCCCCGCTGTCGATGATGTACGCCTCGCCGCTCGCAGTGTTCGGTACCTGCGCGAGGTAGCCTCCGAGGAAGGCGTGGATGAGCTTGGGAGGGAAGCCGCTCACGAGGATCCGACTCCCCGCCCGCGACAAGATCGGCTGGGCGTACTCGAGCGTCGCGCTCCTCCCGTCGCCGACCTCGTCGGAGAGGGCGAACGGGGCGCCCGCGCGGACACGGCGGATGTGCGCCGGTCCGGCGCGGAGAGCGTCGAGGCTGGCCTCGGGCGTCCCGGGGGACGAGGCGAGGACCTCGCCGCTCGGCCCGAGGACGACGAGGTAGACCAGGCCGCTCGCCTGGACCTGTTCGATGAGGTCGGCCTCGCTGACGTCCCCTCCGAACCGGCGCGTGTTCTCGGCCGCCGCGGAGCCGGAAGTCGAGGCGAAGATCGACTCGGTGAGCGCGGAGCTCACCTGCGCCCGCTCCCGAATGCGCTCCTCGACGTCGTCGCGCGACTTCGACTGGGAGCGCTCGATCTGGACGGCGAACGTGGCCATGAGGGCCACGAGCACGGCCGTGGCGACCGCGAGGACGAGGCGCGGCGAGGATCTCATCGGTTCCCTTCCTTAGGAGTGGCGACATCCGGGCGGATGCGAGCCGACACTAAACGGGAAATCTCCCCCCCTTAAACACCATCGCGCCGAAACGGACGGATATACGGCCCGTCTCAGCGGAGGGCCTGCACGACGCCTCCGGGACGTCCGCCGGCGACCGATCCAGGTCGGCCAGCGGGCGAAGGAGACGAGAGCCGAGGCGGCGAGCGGGACGACGCCGTCGACGCGGCGGAGGTTGAGGACACCCGGCGCGCACGCGAGCTCGATGCGCCGCGCCCGCAACTCGGTGTCGTCGCGTCGTCCGATGCTGAGAGATACTGAGCATGTGAGCGCGGAGGTCCAGGCACCCGACGGCCGCCGGTGGCGCGTCTCGAGGCGCATGCTGCTGTGGCGCCCGCGCCGGCGCATGCGGTTCGACATCGACGCCGTCAGCTTGCTGCTCGGCGCGATCGCGCTGCCGCTGCTCGCGCTCGAATGGGTGCTCACAGCGCTGCTCAGCGTCGTCGCCGGCGGGCTGCGGACCGCACTCAGGCGCCCCTGGCGCGTAGAGGCGGTGTCCGCAGGGGCGACGGAGCGACGGCTGACGTGGAACGTCGTCGGGTGGCGCGCAGCCGGAGGACTCGCCGAGCAGGTACGCACGGAGATCGCGGCCGGTCAGGACCCGTCACACCACGCCGACCAGCGCACGATCAACGCCAGCGGTTAGCCGCGGGCGTCCGCAGCAGCCTGATGGGCGGCACCGAGCCGAGCGCCGACGCGGAAATCCTTGCGGGCGCGGACGTTCCACTCCTTGGACACCGCGGCCCACTCCCCCACGGGCACGCCACGGGCGGCGGCGTAGGCGTCCTGTTCGGCAGGACGGTGGACACTGTCGACGACGATCCCCACCTCGACCGCCAGCCACGTCTCGATATCGACGCCGGCGACCGCCCGAGTTCCGCAGTTCGTGGGCATTTCCGGCTGATTCTCGGACGAGAACCCAGTGTTCATGGGCTTTTGACGTCGTCAAACCCGAAAAGGCGTGGGCACACGGCTTGCGTCGTTCCGTCCGATCCGACCTGTAGAAGTGCAGATCTCCCGTAGGCATGCGGGTTCGGTGCCGATCGACCCGTTCAGCGGCACCTTCTCCGGCTTCACCGCCCATAGACGCAGGATCCAGAAAGGCTTCCGCGCGCGTGGGCACACGGGCCGCATCGGGAAAATCGCCAGAATCGCCGATGAACACTGGCCCAAACGCCGATCCCCGTGCCCACGTACTGCGGAACCCGGGGACCGGGGCGAGCACCGGGTCCGCGTCGTCGACCGCGAGGACGTCTGCCGCGGTGCGCCGGTCGCCGCGCTCGCGCGTGCCCGCCTCGTACTCCGCGTCGAGGACCTTCGCCTCGGCCTCCCAGGCGTCACCGTCCAGCCCGAGCAGGGCGCCGGTGCTCGCGTCGACGCGCACCGGCACCTCGAGACCGTCCGTCGCGATCACGGCCGCACGCAGCGCGACGTAGGCACGCACGCGCGAGGTCTGCTCTTCGCCGACCACACGCAGGACCAGGTCGAGATTGACGTAGCGCGTCTTGACACCGGACTCGGGCGTGCCGTAGCCGCGCTTCTCGACGACGACTGCGCGCGCTGGGACACCCCCGAGTTCACCCCCGGGCCGCTCACCGACGTCCGGGACGAAGGCCTTGACGACACGATCAAGGAAGCCCATGGACGGATGGTACCCCGGTGGCGGAACCGTGGCGGGAGGCGGTCTAGGCCGCGATCGGCTCTCTGCCGCCGGCGCTCGCGCGGCTGGCTGCGGCCTCGCGCCTGAAGCCCGCGAGCGCCCTGGGGTGGTAGCGGAAGCGGTGCAGGACGAACGGCCAGGTCCGGCGCGCCGCCTCGCCGATGGCGCGAACGGCGAGCTCATCGGTGCGCGTCCAGCGCAGGCCGAGGATCTCGCGGGCCTCGGGCGGCAGGGTACCGACGGTGAGCAGCCGTACGCCGCCGCCAGCGGGCAACGGGAGGCGACGGGCCAACCACGTCGGGACGCCAGGAAGGACCTGCGCGAGGTCAGCGAAGTCGATGATGCCACGCGCGGCAGCGGTGTCTTCGAGCACCTCGGTGAGCATGAGCTTCCAGTACTCCTGGAACTCCTCCCAGGTCGGCGGCACGATGTCCATCGGCATCCCATACAGCGCCCACCACTGCACGTGCTCGTCGTAGAGCTGGCGCTTCTGAGCCTCGGTGAACGGGGTGCCGTAGAACTCGGCGCCGCTGATGAGACCCTCGAAGAAGGTCGCGTGCGCCCAGTAGAACGTCCAGGGGTGCAGCGCGTTGTACCTGCGGCCGTGGCTGTCGGTACCCCTGATGTGCTTGTGATACCCGCGGATCGCCAGCGCGGTCTCGTGCGCTTTGGGGCCGTCATAGACGACGCCGTAGATCGGCCCCAGCGAGCGGACGAGGCGGTCAAGCGGATTTCCGAACACGTCGGAGTGCGCCGCGACGCCGGCGCCGAGTTCGGGGTGCATATTCTCGATGAGGCCGACGCGCGGGACCCAGAGCATCCCGCGCAACTGGCCGAACAGCTTCCACGTCAGCGAATCAGGGCCGAGCGGGGCCGGTGCTGGTTTGGTCGTCGAGGTGGGCATCAGGCCTCCGATATGACGTTGACTACAGACGTGGTCAGTGCGCTGTCCGCACCCTAGACTTTGCTCACGCCCGTTGTCAAACTGCTCTCATCACGATCGAAGGTCATACGTGGAAGGGCATGCTGGCGACCGAGCGCCGCGCCGCGCGCCGCATCCGTCTGCTGGATGCCGGCCTCGACCTGCTCGGCACCGTCGGCCTGCCCGCGACAACCGTCCGCGCGGTCTGCCGCAAAGCCGAGCTCACCACGCGCTACTTCTATGAGAGCTTCAACGACGTTGACGAGCTGATCGTCGCGGTCTTTGACCGTGCTGTCGAGCAGACCGCGCAGGAGGTCGTGGCGGCGATCGCGGCGGCGCCGGCTGACTACGCCTCACGCGCACGCGCGGCGATCCAGACCGGCGTCATGAGCCTCACCGATGACCCGCGCCGCGCCCGCGTGGTGCTCGCAGAGGGGCTCGGAAACCCGGCGCTGCTCGAGCGTCGCGGCGCTGCACTGGCCGCGTTCACGGAGATCACCCGACAGCAGGTCTACGACCTGCTCGACGTCGCCGACGCAGACGACGCGTTCGTCCAGGCCACCGCCCACATGCTGATGGGCGGATTTACCGACCTGATGATCTCCCACCTGGCCGGCGCCCTCCCACACGCACGCGACCAGCTCATCGACGACATGACCGACCTGCTCGTGATGACCGGGGAGGGCATGGCTACGGTGCTGAACCAACGCCAGCGCTCAAAGAGCCGCCGTCGAGCACCGCCCCGCGCACGACCAGGGTCCCCGGGACGCAACCGGTCGTCATGAGTTCGGGCGACCACAGTCAGACCTCAGCGCCTCCGCACTCCCCCGCCAGCGAGCTCGTCGAACGCTTCCACAGCGGGTAGGACGCGCGACATCGGCTCGATCGTCGCCATCGCACTCGCCGCCCACCCGGTGAGGCAGGCGGCGCGCGAGCTGAGCGGGCTCAGGCGGCCGACGAGGACGTCGATCGGGCCGAGCTCGGTGGCCCTCCGCTGCGCGACGTCGAGGTCGATGTCGCCGATGGCCACGACCGCGCCGCGGGCGATCAGCGCCTTGGCGGTCGCCCGGCCGATGCCGCGGCCTGCCCCGGTGATCGCGACGACCTTTCCCGGGATCGTGTGGGTCGGGCGTGCCATGTGGCGGTCCTTTCGGTTGATGACGGTGTCCGGTCTGGGCGTCGCGCCTCAACGCCGACCCGTCCGTGCCAGGCTTGCACCACAAGACGAGACATCTGGTACAACAGACGTATGAATGTCTCATCGGTGGGGTTGACGCCCAGTCATCAGGAGCCCGTCTCATGAAAATCCTCCGCGAAGGCGACCTTCCCGCCTCACCCGCCGCAGTCCTGGAGGTGCTCGCCGACCTGCCGCGTTGGGAGGAGTGGTTCGCCATGCACAAGGGCTGGTCGAGTCCGCCGCCCGCCAGGGCCGAGACCGGGGCGCGCTTCAAGCACCGCGTGCGCGTGCTCGGCGCCCCGGGTGAGGTCAGCTGGAAGATCCTCGCCTTCGACGCGCCGGGCAGCTGTGTCCTCGAGGGCAAGGGTCCGAGCCGTACGAGCCTCGGGCTCGAGATCCGCGTCGTCCCAGCCGACGCGGGGTCGCACATCACCTTCGACGCGACGATCGGTGGCCTGCTCGTCAAGCCGATCGAGAGCCAGCTGCGCAACTGGCTCGACACCGGCATCGACCGGACGCTCACGAACCTCACCGTGGTCCTCGCCTGACGGGTCGCCCCCGCCTGACCTCAGCGCACGCCGACGCTGACGGGATCGAGCTTGGTCTCGGGCTCGAGGTTGCCCCGCGCGTCCGTGACGCGGGAGATGACGACGTAGCGGCCGGGGCTCAGGCGTGCGCGGGAGCGCAGCACGTAGCGCCGACGGTCCTTGCGAAGCCGTGCCTTCAGCCAGACGCGGGCGGTACACGGG
>JACDAP010000451.1 GCA_013695395.1 Solirubrobacterales bacterium | reverse complement strand
CGCCGGATCCGCTCCGGGGCCGCTCCGTCGCGCTTGGCGAGCTGGAGGTCCTCGGCCCGTTCGAGCCGGTGCATCCGGCCTTCGGCGATCAGCTGCTCGTCGACCGCGCCGAGCTTCCCTTCGAAGGTCGTCCAGACCGGGGTGCCGAGCGCGACCGCCTCGCGGTTCATCGTGCCCCCCGCGGAGATCACCACGTCGGCCAGCGCGATCAGCGACTGGGCGTCCACCGCACGCTCGGGTACGACGAAGCCGCGGCCGGCCAGCTCCTCCCGCTGGGAGTCCACGCGCGGGAGCACGACGGCCTGCGTCCCCTCCAGGCGGTCGAGGAGCTGCCCGAAGAGCGGGTTCTCGAAGCGGTGGTAGAGGGAGACGACCGGCGGGGTGCGGACGATCGTGAGCGGTTCGTCGCGGGAGAGGCCGAGCTCGCCGAGGACCGCCTCGTCCGGCTCGAAGTCCGCGAGGTAGTACTCCTCCTTCAGCCCGGCGTAGGGCCGGAGCTTCCCCCGGGCGCCGTACTGATCGAGGCGCTCGGCGGGGATCGCGTCCGGGACGACGACGGCCTGGGCCAGCCGGCAGTTGACCGTGTGCTGCACCTTCGCCCACTCGTAGTCGAACATCGTCGAGCACGGGATCCGCAGCAGCCGGGCGGCGACGGTGACGTCGTTGGAGCCGTGGCCGAGCGCGAGGTCGAAGCGCCGGGGGCGCGCCCAGCGGGCCAGGGCGAAGGAGCGGTCGGCCAGGCCGAGTGCCTTGGCCGCGAGCTTCTCCCCCCGGTGGCGGCCGATCACGGTGTGGGGGAGGCCGAAGCGCTCGGCGAGGCCGACGGTCTGCGCGAAGTCCCGAACGGTGACCTCGACCTCGTGCCCCTGCGCGCGCAACCGGTCGATCACCGGCTTCAGGACGAGGACGTGCGGGGAGTTCGTGAGATCGACCCAGACCCGCATCAGCCCCCCACCTCGGTGAGAATGGATCGACGCCCGCTACCTGGGCACGGATCCATTCTCAGCGCCATCGCCTCGGTGAGAATGGAACAGAGCCCGGTATGCGGGCGCGGATCCATTCTCACCGCTTCCACCTTGGCGACGGTCACCGGGCGAGCGCCTCGCCCACGGCGACCACGACCTCGTCGACCTGCGACCGGTCCAGGGCGGCGGACATCGGGATCGCCAGGTGCGTGCGGGCCGCCTCCTCGGTGCCGGGGAGCGGCGTCTCGCCGTACTCGGCCGCGAAGACGGGCTGCTGGTGGATCGGGACGCGGTAGTAGCCGCGGGCGCCGATGCCCTTCTTGCCGAGCGCCTCGCCGAGCGCGTCGGGCTCCGGCGTGCGGACGACGTAGAGGCCCCAGGCGGGCCGGCTGCCCGGCGCGGGCTCCGGCAGCGCGACGTGCTCGCCCAGCCCGGCCTCCGTGTACCAGCGGCCCGCGGTGCGCCGGTGCTCCGCCCAGCCGTCGAGCTCCGGGAGCTGCACGCGCAGGATCGCGGCCTGGAGCTCGTCGAGACGCGAGTTGTAGCCGACCTCGGTGTAGGTGACCTTGTCCGCGGAGCCGTGGAAGCGGAGGGTCCGCACGCGTTCGGCCAGCGCGGCGTCGGAGGTCGTGATCGCGCCGCCGTCCCCGAAGCCGCCCAGGTTCTTGCTCGGGTAGAAGGAGAAGGTCCCGATCGCGCCCAGATTGCCGGGCCGCGTACCGTCGGCAGCGATCGAGCCGCTGGCCTGTGCGACGTCCTCCACCACCGGCACGCCGAGCTGCTCCTCGATCTCGCGCACGGGCGCGAGGTTCCCGAACAGGTGCACGGCGACCACCGCCTTCGTCCTCGGGGTCATGGCCGCGCGGACGCTCTCGACCGTCACGCAGCTGGTCGCCGGGTCGACGTCGCAGAAGACGGGCCGGGCTCCGGTCGGCGGGATCGCCTCGGCGCTCGCGAAGTAGGTGAACGACGGCACGACGACGTCGTCGCCGGGGCCCACGCCGAGCGCACGCAGGGCGATGGTGATCGCCTCGGTGCCGTTCGCCACGCCGATCGCGTCGGTCGTCCCCGTGTACCTGGCCCACTCCGTCTCGAAGGCGGCGACCTGCGGGCCAAGGATCCACTGACCCGCCTCGAGCACGTCGTCGATCGCCGCCCGGAGGGCGGGCTGCAGCGGCTCGAGCGGGGTCGCCGGGTCGAAGAGGGGGACCGTCATGGCGGGACACCGTACCTGGCGTCTCGCTACCGTTCCGCGCGTGCTCGTCGTGCTTTCCAGCCTCGTGATCGTCTTCGGCTCGATCACCGACCCCCTCGTGGAGTTCACCGTCGGGGTGGTCGGCGACCTCGGGCTGTGGGGCATCTTCATCCTCATGGCGCCCGAGTCGGCGTGCATCCCGATCCCCTCGGAGGGCACGATGCTGTTCGCCGGGTTCGCGGTCTCCGACGGCCGCTACTCACTGTGGGCGGCGGTGCTCGTGGCGAGCTTCGCGAACCTCGTCGGCTCCTGGGTCGCCTACGCGGCCGGCTACTACGGCCGCACGAGCATCCTCGAGAAGCACGCCAAGAAGCTCCACATCAAGCCGTCGTACCTCACCTGGGCGGACCGCTGGTTCGAGAAGTACGGTGACGCCGCCGTCTTCTTCTCGCGGATGCTGCCGATCGTCCGCACCTTCATCTCGCTGCCCGCCGGCGTGGCGCGCATGCCGATCCTCCGCTTCAGCGTGCTGACCTTCGCGGGCGCGGTGCCGTGGAACCTCGGCCTGACGCTCGCCGGCCGCGAGGCGCGCGACAACTGGACCGAGATCAAGGACAAGCTGCACTACGTCGACTACCTCGTCGCCTTCCTGATCGTCGTCGCCGCGATCTACTTCCTGCGCCGGTTCCTGAAGAACCGCGACTCGGGCAGCGGCGGCGAGCCGGCGCTCAGCGCAGCGTAGGCTCCGCGCATCGACCCCGAGCGCGCCCTCCCGCTCCGCCACGCGCTGGCCCTCGGCCTGCTCCACGGCCCCGCCGAGCTCCTCCCCGTCTCGAGCTCCGGACACATCACGCTGGTCCCCTGGCTGGCCGGGTGGCCGTACGAGGAGCTCGACGCGGACCTGCAGAAGGCGTTCGAGGTCGCCCTCCACGCGGGGACCGCGGCCGCGCTGCTGATCGCCCTGCGCAGCGAGGTCGAGGAGGCCGCCCGCGGGTTCGATGCGCGCCGCGCGTCCCTCGTCGCGCTCTCCTTCCTTCCGCCTGCGCTCGCCGGGTACACGCTCGAGCGACCGATCGAGGAGCGGATGGGCACACCGCGCTCGATCGCGGTCGGGCTGCTGCTGGGCAGCGCCGCGATGGCATTGGCCGACCAGCGAGGCCCGCAGCCGAGATCAGCGGGCGTGGAACGGGGGGACGGCTACACGTTTCCACGCCGGCTGTGGGAACGCTCGACAGCGGGCGTGGAACGGGGGGCTGACAACACGTTCTTGCGCCCGCTGTCTCACACCACGGCAGCGCGACCACGGGATGACGCGGGGGCGCTCGACGGGCTCGTGCTCGGCCTCGCCCAGTGCTGCGCACTGGTCCCCGGCGCCTCGCGCAACGGGATGACCCTTGCCGCCGCCCGCGCGCGCGGCTTCGGCCGCGAGGACGCCAACGCGCTCTCCCGCCACGTTGCGCTGCCGATCATCCTGGGCGCCTCCGTCCTGAAGGGCGCGCGCCTTGCCCGACGCGGCCTGCCCCCCGCGATGGGCGCGCGGTTCGCGGTGGGCGCCGCGGCGTCGTTCGGCTCGACGCTCGCCTCCACCTGGCTGATCGGGCAGGTCGAGCGCGACCGCTCCCTGCTGCCCTACGCCGCCTACCGCACCGCGCTGGCCGTCGTCGTGCTCCGCCGCGCCGCGCGCTGACGAGCCGCGCGCCCCGAAGTGGCCATCCGGGGAGTGGCGGCGGCCCGCCGCACGATCTCCTCCGACACGGCCCCGGCGGGCTGCGGGCACTCGACGCCCGCCCTCGACCGCCGCGTGTGGCAGCATCCCCGCCGATGACCGATGCCTACGCCGCCGCCGGCGTCGATACTCAACGGGCCGACGCGGGAGTCGGCGCGCTCGTCGACGTCCTCAAGACGATCCGGGTCGACCGCCCGAGCGCCTCCGTTCTGCCGAGCGGCCACTACGCCAGCGTGCTGCGCGTCGCGCCGAACCTCGGCGTCGCGCTCTCCACCGACGGGGTCGGCTCCAAGCTCGTGCTCGCCGAGCAGGCCGACCGCCTGGAGACCGTCGGCATCGACTGCATCGCGATGAACGTCAACGACATCGTCTGCGTGGGCGCCGAGCCGATCGCGATGGTCGACTACCTCGCGGTCGAGCAGGCCGACCCGACCGCCCTGGCCCGAATCGCGAAAGGGCTCAAGGATGGCGCCGAGCAGGCGAACATCGAGATCCCCGGGGGCGAGCTCGCCGTCCTGCCCGAGCTGATCCGCGGCCACCCGAGCCCGAACGGGTTCGACCTCTGCGGCACCGCGTTCGGCACCGTCGCGCTCGACCGGATCGTCACCGGCGACGAGGCCACCCCGGGCTCGGCGGTCATCGGCCTGCCCTCGAGCGGCTGCCACTCAAACGGCTACACCCTCGCCCGCCGCGCCGTCCTCGAGCAGGGAGGCCACGCCTTCGAGGACACGCCGCCCGAGCTGCGCGGCATGTCGGTGATCGACGCGCTGCTCGAGCCGACCGTGATCTACGTGCGGGCGATCGTCGAGCTGTTGCGCTCCGACATCGCCGTCCTCGGCCTGGCCCACATCACCGGCGGCGGGGTCACGAACCTGCTCCGGCTGGGCCACAAGCGCCTGGGGTGGGAGCTCCACGACCCGCTCTCGGTGCCGCCTATCTTCGGGCTCATCGCCCGCGGCGGGAACATCCCCCCCGCCGAGATGTGGGAGGTCTTCAACATGGGCTGCGGCTTCGTCGTCGTGGTCCCGGAGGACCGGGCCGTGGACGCGGTCGCGGCGCTCTCGGTGCAGCACCCCGGGACCGCACGCATCGGGACCGTGACCGACGAGGGCGGCGTGATCACGCTGCCGACCCTCGGCGTGCGCTTCGGCGGCTGACCCCGGCGCCCGCTGCCCGCCGGGCCGGGGCCCACCGGCCTACGCCTCGACGCGCGCCTTGAACTCGCCGGGCCGCCCGTTGACCATCACGTCGCGGACCTTGCCCTCCACCGGCCCGCGCAGCAGCATCCCGAGCACGCGGCCGGGGTCGCCGTCGAGCGTGTAGGTGACCTTCGTGCGCCCGTCGCCGAGGTCCTCGAGCTCCCAGGCTCCGTCAAGGCTCTTCAGGTCGCCCTTCTCCTGGCTCCAGGAGACCCGACTGGGCTCCTGGTAGGTGAAGCGCACGATCGTCTTGACCACGCGGACCTTGATGTCCGAGCTCGTCTCGCACTTGGTGGGACGGCCCTGATCGTCGGTGTCGAGGACCTTCATGCCCTCGAGCCCCGACTGCCACTCCGGCGCGCTCGCCACGTCGGCCGCGAGCGCCCAGCAGGCCTCGATCGGCGCCTCGACCTCGATGCTCTTCGTCCCTCCGAGATGACCCATGGCGCGAGCCTACCCGCAGCGCCCGATCCCGGTGAGGGTGGTCAGCCCTGACCCGGACGCGCTGAGCGTCAGCTCGGTCTCCGGGAGCAGCGGCCCGCGGCCGGCCCGTAGGCAGCTCGCGTCCACGCCGGGCGGCCCGGCGAAGGTGAAGGCGGCGACGACCTGCTCCTCGTCGGCGAAGACGAGGTACTCCGCGTCTTCTGGCGCGCGTTCCTTGCTGAACGGGAACGGGATCCCGATGCGGTCCTCGATCGGCTGCGTCTCGGCGCCGGGCGCGAAGACGAACAGCCGGGTCCAGCGGCGGTCGAGCAGGCCGCGGGCCGGGAACCGGTCCCCGCTGCGTTTGCCGGCCAGCAGCACCGTGAGCGCATCCCGGTCCTCCGTGTCCTGCCGGACACCCACGCCGAAGCCCGAGCACCCCGTCAGGGTGGCCGTGCTCAGGAGCAGAAGGATCGCCGCGCGCAGCATGCCCCCATCGTCGCGCACCGCCGACGCTGCGGCGCGGTCGCCTGAATTCCGGGACCGAGTCGATGGGTGTCAGCCCGTCGCCCGGTCGGCCCGCGAGCGGAGCGCTCCCCCGGCGGCGCCGAGGAGGACTCCGAAGGCGACCGTGAACACGACAAGCAGGCCTGGGGGCTCGGGAAGCGTCACCGTCGCCGGTTCTGCGGTGAGCGCGGCGCCGAGCAGGAGGGTCGCGCCGAACACCGCGCCGCCGCCGAGCCCGCGTGCCGCCCCCTCCCCCGCCGTCGGGTGCTCGAAGCCCGCGGCCAGCCCGCCCAGCCCGGCGAGCACCGAGACGACGACGTAGGCGGTCGTGCCCGCGGTCAGCAGGTACCCCGCGAGCAGCCCGAGGATCGCCGGCGCGAGGACGGCGAGGACGAGCTGCACGGCCGGGGTACGGCTCAGGAGCAGCGGGGGCAGATGCATCCGCCGACGCTACCCGAGCAGCGACGATCACACCGAACTATGGTGCACCGATGACCAGGATCGTCGCCCTCGCGTTCCTCGTCGCCCTGCTGGCGGGCGCGGGCACGATCGCCG
>JACDAP010000444.1 GCA_013695395.1 Solirubrobacterales bacterium | reverse complement strand
CACCAGCACGGTGCCCGGCTCCCGGGCGAAGCGGCGGGCGCTCGCGGCGCCGATGCCGCTCGAGGCGCCGGTGACGAGGACGACCCGGCTCACGAGCCGGACCCCGCGGAACCGATCGCCCCGGTCGGTGGGGCGGACGTGCTCGCGTCGGGTCCCGCCTCCCCGAGCGCGTCCCGCAGCCGCGCCTCGGAGAGCAGCCGCTGACGCATCCCGTGCGCCTCGGCGAAGCGGTGCGCGACGCGCCGGCGGAAGCACGGCAGCTCGTCGTCCACGCTCGCGAGCTCCTTCTGGACCGACGTCATCCGAACCTCGGGAAGCCCGCAGGCCACCACCCATTCGAAGGGCTGCAGATCGTTGTGGACGTTCACCGCGAAGCCGTGGGCGCTCACGCCGCGGGAGACGTGCACGCCGATCGAGGCGACCTTCCGGTCACGGATCCAGACGCCCGTGTAGTCGGGCCCCTCGTCGGTGCGGGTGTGCGCCTCGAGCCCCTCGTCGGCGAGCGCCGCGACGAGGCTTCGCTCCATCGTCCGCACGAAGCCGACGACATCGGTCACGGCCATGATCGGGTAGCCGACGAGCTGGCCCGGCCCGTGATAGGTGACACGCCCCCCGCGCTTGGTCTCGACGATGTCGAAGCCCTGCATCCGGTACCAGTCCTCGCCCATCGGCAACCCGCCCGGATCAGGACGGCGACCCTTGGTGTAGACCGGCCAGTGCTCGAGCAGCAGCAGCGTGTCCCCGATCCTCCCGGCCACGCGTGCGGCCCGCACTCGCTCCTGCAGCGCGGCCGCCTCGCGGTACTCCACGACGCCGAGGTGCACGACTTGGAGCTCGGGGCGGTCCACCCGGGGAGCATGGCACGGCGGCCGCCGGACCATCTTCTGACACCATGACGAAATCCGGTGATCCAACCCCTCGGCCTGCGCGCTAGCGCTGGTAGGCATCCGAACCGACATGGAGACGACGTGGCCCTGACCCCCATTCCGAACGGCGCGCTCGACGAGCTCGCCCGCGACGAGACCTCACGAAGCAAGTTCCTGCGCATGATGGGCGGCGGCGCCGCCGCGGCCGGGCTCGCGGGTCTGCTCGCCGCGTGCGGCGACGACAAGAGCCTCGGCGGGCAGGCCACCGGGGGCGGGGTCGATCCGGGTCCCGTGGCCAAGACCGGCGGAGACATCGACATCGTCAACTACGCGCTCACCCTCGAGTACGTGGAGGCCCGCTTCTACAAGGAGGTCGTGGAGTCGGGGATGATCAAGGACAGGAAGCTTCTCGAGCTCCTCAAGCAGGTCGGGGAGACCGAGCAGACGCACGTCGAGACGCTCACCGAGGCCGTCAAGGATCTCGGGGGTCAGCCGGTCGACGCTCCAGGGACGAGGTTCGAGAAGGTGATCGCCGGAGGCGAGGGACAGATCCTCCAGGTGGCCGCCACGGTGGAGAACGTCGGTGCCGCCGCCTACCTCGGCCAGGCGGCGAGGATCGAGAGCAAGGACATCCTCGCCGCCGCCCTGTCCATCCACACGGTGGAGGCCCGCCACGCCGCCGCGCTCAACGAGATCGCCGGCCGTCCCTTCAAGGGCGGTGACAGCCTCGCGGGCACCGTCCCCGACGGCGCCTTCGCCAAGCCCCTGTCCATGGCCGAGGTCATTGCGGCCGCCAAGCCCTTCATCGCGTAGAGAGAGCACTGACATGAGCACCTACAAGACCCCCGAGCTGACCGAGGTCGAGGTCACCGGCTCCACCCGCGGCGCCTTCCTGCTGCGCGCCACGATGTCGGCGGGCGCGATCCTCGGCACCGGCGCCCTCTCCCCGTTCGTCACGGGCGCGCTCGCCCAGGGCGGCAAGGGGGACGTTGACATCCTCAACTACGCGCTCACCCTCGAGTACCTCGAGGCGGGCTTCTACGCCCGGGCGCTCGACCGCGTGAACATGTCCCGGGAGGTGCGCACGCTGGCCGAGGAGATCGGCTCGAACGAGGACGAGCACGTCGACGCGCTCAAGGCCGCCATCGAGAGCGCCGGCGGCACCCCGATCAAGAAGCCGGGCCTGAGCTTCGGCGGCGCCTTCGCGAACGAGAAGACGTTCCTGCGCTTCGCGAACATCTTCGAGGACACCGGGGTGAGCGCCTACAACGGCGCCGCGCCCATGATCCGGTCCAAGGAGATCCTCGCGGCGGCCGGCAGCATCGTGCAGATCGAGGGGCGGCACGCCGCGCTCATCCGCCTGCAGCGGAACAAGCCTCCGGCGCCGCTGGCCTTCGACAAGGCCTCCTCGATGGAAGAGGTCGTCAAGGCAGTCAAGCCCTTCCTGTCGTAGGCGCCCCGGCAGCGGGGGGCCGGGGTACCCTCGGTCGTCATGGCCGAGGACCCTGACGAGAGCCTCTGGCGGGCCCGGTTGCGCTGGCGTCTGCGCGGCGCCTGGCAGGGGCCGACGTTCGTGGTGCTCACGCTGGTCGAGGCCGTGCTGCTCAACCGCCTGCCGATCAGCGGCGACGACGGCCTCGACGTCGTCGGTGGGTTCCTGCTCTGCGGCTTCCTCAACCTGGCGATCGTCGGGCTGCTCGCGCCGGCCTTCGCGCGCCTGCGCCGGCGCCGCAGCGGCGGCTCGGACGTCCCGCGCGCGGTCGTGCAGGAC
>JACDAP010000541.1 GCA_013695395.1 Solirubrobacterales bacterium | reverse complement strand
GGCGGTGGGCGTGCTGATCATGCGCCGCGTCGGCGTCCCCACGGAGATCGCGGCGGAGCGCCACGCGGCGCTCTTCCTGCTCACGAGCGCGGTCGGCTTTGCGTCGCTCACGCTCTTCGGCGTGCTCGTCGGCGTCGGCGTCCTGCCGAGCGACGTCCCGGCCTGGCAGGGCCTCGTGCCCGCCGGCGCCGGAGCGGCCGTGCTGCTCAGCGTCGCCGCGCTCGCACGGCTGCCCCGCGGCGAGGAGCCGGGTGACGAGCGGCGGCTCGCCCACGCGGTCTGGCGGTTCCGCGGCTTCCTCCGGGCCGGTGTGCGAATGAGCCTCATCCTCCTCGCGCGTCGCGATCCCCTGCTGCTCGGCGGCGCGGTCCTCTTCTACGCCCTCGACGTCGCGGCGCTCGCGGCGGCCTTCCAGGCGTTCGGCGACGGCGCCCCGCCGTTCGGGGTCTTCATGCTCGCCTACACGATCGGGCACGCCGGAGCCTTCCTGCCGACCCCGGGCGGGATCGGCGGCACCGACGGCGGGCTGATCGGGATGTTCGCCGCCTACGGGACACCGATCGGCCTGGCGACGGCCGCCGTCCTCTCCTACCGCGTCTTCCAGCTGGGCCTACCCGCGATCCTCGGGGCGATCGGCCTGCTGCGGATCCGCAGGGCCCTCGAGCACCCGCCCGATCCCGAGGCGCAGGCTGACCGCTACGGGCCGCTGCGCTCGCCCGCCTGAGCGGGTGGGAACCGACAGGCTCAGGCGGGGGTCGCGGCCTCGAAGGCCTCGAGCTCCGCGTAGGCGGCCTCGACGGCCCGCTTGGCCTTCGTGTGCTTCGCGGTGGACTTCGCGGTCTCGTAGCTGCTCGCCCAGGCGGAGGGGTCGGCGAGCTCCTCCTCCACGGCGGCGAAGGCCTCCTCGGCGGCCTCGACGGCCTTCTCCAGCTTGGAGAGCTGCCGGGCGCGGTTCTTGGAGAGCGTGCCGGGCTTCGGCGCATCGGCCGCGCCGTTCCCGTTCGCGGCCTTGCCGTTCCCGCCCTTCGCGCCGGCGCCGCTACCCGGTGTGCCGTCCGCATCGCCCTGCTTCGCGGCGGCCGCAGCCTTCGCCGCCCTCGACGCGCCGCCGGGAGGCGCCTCGGACTGGCCGATGAGCTCTTCAGTGCGCTTGAGGGCCATGCCATCGGGGCCCCGGTCAGAAACCCTGGCGGAGGCCATCCCGGTCGGCGTCGGCGGCGGGGGCGGCGTGTGGCCACTGGCCTTGGCGATCTCCCGGGCCTCCCAGTACTCCTGCCAGCCGCCGACGTAGCTCTTCAGGCCGTAGTCCTCGACGGCGATCGTGCGGGTGCCGACCGCCTCGAGCAGCGCCCGGTCGTGGGAGACGAGCAGCAATGCGCCCGGGAAGGAGAGCAGCGCGTCCTCGAGCGCCTCGCGGGACTCGAGGTCGAGGTGGTTGGTCGGCTCGTCGAGAATCAGGACGTTCGCCCCGCTGGAGACGAGGATCGCCAGGCCGAGCCGCTTGCGCTCCCCGCCGCTGAGCCCCTCGAGCGGCTTTTCCGCCTGCTCGCCGGAGAACAGGAACTTGCCGAGCAGCGCCCGCGCGGCCTGAGGGGCGAGCTTCGTGTGCTTGGCGCACGCTTCGATAACCGTCCGCGCGCTGCCGTGCTCGAGCTCCTCACCGTGCTGGGAGAGGTACCCGACCGTGACGTTGTGGCCGAGCCGGAGCCTGCCGCCGTCGAGGGGTCGGCGCCCGGCGAGCGCGTCGATCAGGGTCGTCTTGCCGACCCCGTTGGGACCGACCAGCGAGACGTGCTCCTCGCGCTCGATCCACAGCTCGCCCTTGTCGATGAGCACCTTCCCCGGGACCTCGAGATGGCCGTCGACCAGCTCGAAGATCACCCGGCCGGAGCGCTCGGGCTTCTTGAAGGCGAAGCCCATCTCGCGCGTGTCCCGCGGGTCGCGGGTGATCGTGTTCGCCTTCACCTTGTCGAGCGCCTTGACCCGCGACTGCGCCTGCTTGGCCTTCGTCGCCTTCGCGCGGAAGCGCTCGACGAACGCCTCCATCCGGGCGATCTCGGCCTGCTGCTTCTCGATCGCCCGACCGAGCGCGAGCTCCCGCGCGGCCTGCTCGCGGCGCCACTGGTGCCAGGTGCCCTTGAAGAACCGGCCGCGCCCGGCCTCGAGCTCGAGCACGCTCGTGCCCACCGCCTCGAGGAACCAGCGGTCGTGGGCGATCAGGACGATCGCCGCGTCGAGCTCCTGGAGCGTCTTCTCGAGCCACTCGAGGGACTCGATGTCCAGGTGGTTCGTGGGCTCGTCGAGCAGGAGGAGGTCGGGGCGGGCACCCAGGGCCCGGGCCAGCGACGCCCGGGTGAGCTGACCGCCGGAGAACGTCTCGAGG
>JACDAP010000404.1 GCA_013695395.1 Solirubrobacterales bacterium | reverse complement strand
ACCCAGCTCGGTCTCGAGGCCGACGTGCGCGTGGCCGGCGTGACGGTCGGCAGCGTCCGCAAGAAGGAGCTCGACCCGCGCTTCCCCAACCGCACGCTCGCCACCCTGGAGATCGACGCGAAGTTCGCGCCGATCGCCGCGGACTCGCAGGCGATCCTGCGGCAGAAGACGCTGCTCGGCGAGACGTACGTGGAGATCACGCCGGGGACGGCGAGCGCCCCCCGCATCAAGGAGGGCGGCATCCTCTCGCAGGTTCAGGTCAAGGACACCGTCGAGCTCGACGAGATCTTCGACGCGCTCGACCCGACCACCCGGGAGGCGTTCCGCACCTGGCAGAAGGACCTCGCCGGCGCCACGCGGGGGCGCGGGCGTGACATCTCCGACGCGCTCGGCAACCTGCCCCAGTTCGCTGCCGACGCCAACGACGTGCTCACCGTTCTCGACCTCCAGGAGGGCGCGGTCCGCCGCCTCGTCTCGAACACCGGCGTCGTCTTCGGTGCCCTGACGGAGAACGAGGCGCAGCTGCGCAACCTGATCGTGGGGTCGGGCAAGACGTTCGAGACGACCGCGCGGCGCGAGCAGGCACTCGCCGACGTCTTCCAGATCTTCCCGACCTTCCTCGACGAGTCCAAGGCGACCTTCACCCGCCTGGACCGCTTCGCGAAGGACACCCGCCCGCTCATCCGCGACCTGCGCCCCGCGGTACGGGACCTGAAGCCGACCCTCAGCGACGCCCGCGCGCTGGCGCCCGACCTCGAGTTCTTCTTCCGGAACCTCGACCCGCTCATCACGGCGTCCAAGACGGGCCTTCCCGCGACGCGGGAGACGCTCGACGCGCTCACGCCGGTCCTCGGCCAGGTCCAGCCGTTCCTCGAGCAGCTCAACCCGATCCTCGAGTGGCTCGAGTACCACCAGCGCACGACCGCCGACTTCATCGCCAACGGCGCCGGCGCCCTCTCGGACACCGTGCCGATCACGGGAAGGGACGCGGCGGGTGGTGGCCGCGGCCACTACCTGCGCCAGTTCGGCCCGATCGGCCAGGAGGCCGCGGCGATCTACTCGGACAGGACCCAGGTCCCGAGCGCGCGCGGCAACGCGTACATGAACCCGGCCTCGCTCTCCGGCCCGGAGCGCGCGCGGAACATGATGTTCCCCAACTTCGACTGCGTGAACACGGGTGGACCGAAGGGGCCCGGGGACCCGGACACGCGCGGGACGCCGGCCTGCTTCACGCAGGCGCCCCCGTCGGTGCCGGCCGGGAACACGCGGAAGTTCCCGCAGATCACTGCCGCGGACTACTCGAAGTAGCGCGCGCGGGGCGCGCCTGCGTGGACGGTCCCGCGACCGCCCACGCCGTTCGGCGTCGGTTCAGGCGACGGCCGCGTCGCGCACGGCGACGGGCGCCAGCGCGGCGAGCAGCGCGTCGGCGAGCTTCGCCTTCCCGGTGACCTCCAGCGCGCCCGTGTTCGCCTCCACACCGAGCGCGGCGATCCAGGCATCCTCGTTGCCGGCGATCCGTGTGTCGGCCTCCGGGTGGGAGCGCTCCTGCACGATCATGGTGCCGTCGGGCGCGGAGATGACGTAGCGCTTCTGCTGGCCGTCACGGCGGTGGACCGTGAGCTCGGCCTCGCCGGTGAAGCCGCGGGGGACGGCCAGGCCGGGGAGCGAGCGGAACACGGCGCCGACATCGATCAGCTCGTCCTGGCGCGGCTGGCCCCAGGCCCACTGGTAGCCCCAGCGGGAGAGCGCGCCGATCACCGGCAGCAGGTCCTGCGCGCGCTCGGTCAGCTCGTAGTCCACGCGCGGCGGGACCTCGCGGTACCGCTGGCGGGTGAGCAGGCCGTCGGCAACCATGCGGTTCAGGCGGGAGCGCAGCTGCTCGGTCGAGATGCCGGGCAGGGTGCGTTGCAGCTCGACGAAGCGGCGGGGGCCGCCGACGAGGTCACGGACGATCAGCAGCGTCCACTTGTCTCCGACGAGATCCAGTGCACGGGCGTCCGGTGCCCACTGGTCGTACGGGTGGCGCTTGGCGGGAGGTGAGGCGGCGATGACGAACTCCTTTGCGTCATGTGTGGGACGGGCGCGGGGGGGAAGCTCCAACTCTACTCGCAGAACGGGATTCCGGTCAGGTGAATTACCAGCCGCCGTTGAAGTTGACGACGACGGTGTCACGCTCCCGCGAGCGTCTTCCGGATGTAAGCATTCGGCCAACCGGGTGCTCGGAGCGCAAGTTTTCCCGTAGCCCGTCGTTGAAGGTGACAATGCGGCGCCTCGGGTCGGGGCCGCGCGGCGAGGTGGGGAGGACGGGAACCATGGGTGAAGTGGTGTCATTGACGGAACGGCGTTCGCGGCGGACGGCTGCCCGCGGCGGGCAGGCGGGCAGCGGCGCGCCCGTGACG
>JACDAP010000382.1 GCA_013695395.1 Solirubrobacterales bacterium | reverse complement strand
CACCAGCGGCGATCCGCAGATCGACCCGAACTCCCCCGAGGGCAAGTACGCCGCGTGCCTCGACCAGGCCGGCCAGAGCATCGCCGAGGCGCAGAAGTGTGCACCGCTGCTGAGCGGCGGATGAGGGCGCTCGATCACGTCGCCCTGGGCGCCTGGAGCGGTGGGCGCTACCTCGGCTACGGCGAGGAGCTGGCCGAGGAGCGGCTCGAGGCCCTGCTGACGCCGGGCGAGGACATCGCGACGGTGATCACCGCGGACGCCTACGGTGCGGGCGACGCCGACCACGTCGTCGGCCGTGCCACCGCGGGCCTGCCGCGCGACTCCTTCACCCTGGTCGGCGCGGTCGGCCACGACTTCTACGACGGCGAGCGCGAGGGACCCAAGGGCTTCCCACGGTTCACCGACGCGCGCCTGCGCGGGCCCGAGGACCACGCGGGCTACCTGCGCCGCGCGGCCGAGGCCTCGCTCGAGCGCTGTGACACCGACCGGTTCGACCTGCTCCTGCTCCACAACCCGGACCACACCGGCTACACGTCAGAGGTGGTGTGGGACGCCATGGCCGGGCTGCGCGCCGAAGGCCTCGCGGACCGCATCGGCATCGCCCCCGGTCCGGCCAACGGCGTCACGCTCGATCTCATCAGCTGCCTGGAGCGGTTCGGCGACCGGATCGACTGGGCCATGCTGATCCTCAACCCGTTCGAGCCGTGGCCTGGCGAGTTGTCCCTCGGGGCGTGCGCGGCGGCGGACGTCGAGGTCATCGCCCGGGTCGTCGACTACGGCGGCGTCTTCTTCGACGACGTGCGCCCCGGTCACGCGTTCGCCCCGCGCGACCACCGCCTGCACCGGCCCGGGCCGTGGATCGAGCGCGCGATGGAGAAGCTCGAGGCCGCGCGGCCGATCGCCGAGCGTCACGGGCTCACGATGCTCCAGCTCGCCGCCCAGTGGGATCTCGCGCATCCGGCGGTCGCCTGCGTCGCGCCCACGCTGATCCAGGAGATCGGGCCCGAGGCACGGACCGTCGAGAGCAAGCGGGCGGAGCTGGCCGCCACGCCCGCGGAGGTCCGGCTGACGCCGGCCGAGGTCGCCGAGCTTCGCGCCCTCGGGGACAACAGGGGCTCGATGCTGCTGAAGGGCGCGACGCCAGATCACGCCTCCGAGGAGATCCTCGCCGACCGCTGGCCGCTGGAGCCGGCGCTCGTCGCAGCGGGGGAGCGCTGGGGCATCGACCCCGAGCGCGACCTGCGCAAGACCCCGGCCTGAGCGCCGGCGCGGCACCGCCCGGCAGGCAGCCGGGCCGGCGAACCTCCCGCCATGTTCCCCGCGGGGGGACGGAGAAAGGCGGGCGGTTCGCGGCGCCGAGCTCCTACAGCTCTTCCGGGTCCTCATCGGGCTCGATGTCGTCGACCTCGTCCTCGTCGTCGTCGTCCGCGGCGATCGCCCCGGAGGCACCGCCGTGGTACCGGGTCTCGAAGCGCTCGATCGCCTCGTCGCGCACGGTGTCATCCACCGGGACCTCGTCGGAGACGGCAACCCATTCGGACTCCTCGGCCGCGACCTCGGCGAACAGCTCACGGTCGATCGACGCGGAGTCGTCGACGACGAGCAGCATCTCCGTGGTCGGGTTGAAGTACGTGCCGGGACGCTGGACTGCGTCTTCGAGGTCGAGGTGACGAGGGGTGGCCATCCGGGTCTTGTACCCAATACGGCGGACGGCTGCCGTGCGGGGCGACACGTCTCAGCCCAGCTCGGCCACCTGCCGCGCGACCTCGGCCTCGACGTCGAGGGGCTCCTTGCCCTGACGGATGCGTCGCCGGTTGCGGGCTCGCACGAGGTCCCGGATCTCGCCGACCAGTTGCGGGTCGGCGCTCGGTGCCGGGCCGGCCACCAGGCGGGCGAGCTCGGCTTCCACGTCCAGGGGCTCCTGGCCCTTGCGGACGCGGCGCGCGTTGCGCGCCTCGAGCATCTGGCGGATCTCGGCCCGCCCCTCGGAGGATGTGGGCGCGGCGATGGGGCTGTCGGGACGCGGAGCCTCGTCGCCGTCCATGGT
>JACDAP010000362.1 GCA_013695395.1 Solirubrobacterales bacterium | reverse complement strand
GCGAGGAGACGGTGCCCTGTCCGTAGGGGGCGAGTGGGCGGGCGAACTCCTCCCGGACCGCCTCGCCCCAGTCGTCCGACTCCCCCACGAGCGTGATCGCCGCGGGCGTGCAAGGCGCGGCCCCCTTCAGGACGAGCCGCGGCTCGACGACGCCGTTCCACTCGTTGCGCTCGAGCAGGAACGTCGCGTCGACGGCTCCCTCTGGGAGGCTCGTGGTCTGGAAGGCGACGGCCCGCGCGCGCCGGCCGGCGGAGGCGACGGCGAAGCGCAGGTGGCGCCCCTCCCCCATCGGTCGCAGGTCGACGAGCTCGGCGGCGGGGACGAGCAGCCGTGGCTGCGGGTTCGCGATGCCGAACGGCGCGAGCTGCTCGAGCTCCTCGGCCAGCCCGAGTCCGAGCTCGTCGCCGGAGACGACCGCGTCGGCGCGCTCGCGGCGCGCGAGCAGCTCAGGCGTGAGGAGCGCCTCGGCGTGGGCGCAGAAGGCGTCGCGGAACGCCGCGAGCTCCGTGCGGCGCAGCGTGCACCCTGCCGCGGCCTGGTGCCCACCGAACCCATCGAGGTGCTCCGCGCAGGCCTGGAGCCCGCCGAGAAGATCGAAGCCCGCGATCGAGCGCCCCGAGCCGGTGCCCTCCGTGGCCTGCTCGTCCGTGAAGGCGGCCACGACGACCGGTCGGTGGCGCCGCTCGGCGATCCGGGAGGCGACGATGCCGATGACCCCGGGGTGCCAGCCGTCGCCGGCCAGCACATACCCGGGCGCCGGACCGAGCCCCGCAGCCTCACGTGCGGATTCGACCTCGGCGACCTGGGCCTCCGCGGCGAAGGTGATGCGCTGCTCCGTGTGGCGTCGGTCGCTGTTGAGCCGCTCCAGCTCGTCGGCGATCTGCGCCGCCCGGTCGGGGTCACTGGTCCGCAGGAGCTCGACCCCCGCGTCGGCCCGCTGCATACGCCCGGCCGCGTTGATCCGCGGAGCCAGCCGGAAGCCGATGCTCGTGGCGTCGACCGCGCTCGGGTCGACGCGGGCGCGTTCCATGAGCGCGCGCAGGCCCGGCTTGCGGGTGGCGGCGATGGCGCGCAGGCCCGCGCGGACGAGCCGCCGGTTCTCCCCGACGAGCGGGACGCAATCGGCGACGGTGGCCAGTGCGACCAGATCGAGGTCCGCGTCGGCCACCGCCGGGTCCTCACCGGCCGCCAGCAGGAGGCCCTGGGCGAGCTTGTGGGCGACACCGGCGGCGCAGAGCTCGGGGGTCGGTGAACCGTCGAGCCCGGGGTGCACGATCGGGCAGTCGGGCAGCACCCCGTCGGAGCGCGCGCGGTGATGGTCGGTGACGAGCACGTCGAGGCCGGCCGCTCGGGCCGCCGCGACCTCCTCGACCGCCGTGATCGCACAGTCGACGGTGATCAGGAGCCGGGTACCACGCTCGGCGAGCCGCCCCACGGTCGCGCGGGAGAGCCCGTACCCGTCTTCACGACGGGAGGGCAGGAACCAGTCGGCGTCGGCCCCGAGCCGCTCGAGCGCGTTCAGGAGGATCGTGGTCGAGCAGACGCCGTCGACGTCGTAGTCGCCGTGCACGGTGATCCGGGATCCGGCGGCGACGTGCTCGAGGACGAGGGCGGTCGCCTCTTGCATCCCGCCGAGGCGTTCGGGTCCGTGCTCCTCGTCGGCCGCCAGCCATCGCCGAGCGGCCTCGGGGTCGCCGAGCCCGCGGCGGACGAGGATCTGCGCGAGCGGCCCCGAACAGCCCAGGGTGGCTTGGAGTGCGTGCACCTCGGCGTGCGGGCACGGGGAGATGTCGACGGGGTCGGGCAGGCCGAGGACGCTACGGAGCGCTGAGGACGGAACCCGTCAGCCATCCCGCGTGCTGCGGGAAACGCGGACCGGAGCGGCGTCCGGCGGGCTCAGCCCGCCAGGCCGGTGGAGGTCGCCTGCTCCTCGCGCTCGAGCCGCTCTTGGCGCAGCCCGAGGACATACACGATCCCCATGCCGACGACGGTCCCCGGAACGGACTCGAAGAAGGTGAGCAGGCTGACGTCATCGCGGGCCGGGAGCCCGAAGCCGTTGACCAGCAGGCCCCCGATGACCGATCCGAAGATCGCGCCGAGGAACGCGCCCGCGATCCCGCCCCTGAAGTGGTCGGGGAGGTAGACGGTGAAGTGCCAGAGGGCCAGGCCGACCATCACCCACACGAAGATGGCCATCAGTCACGCGTCCGATCGGTGGTGGGGTTCTCGAGGCGGGGCACTAGCGCGGCCTCCCGTGCTTCTTGTTCCGGGGTCGCTTCGGCTTCGTGTCCTTCATGTACATCTCCTCGGGGGTGGCGTCGGCGGTCGCCGAGCGCGGCGGCGCCTCGGCCGTCTTGGTCGCTCCGACGTCGCCGTGCAGGTCGCGGACCATGTCGTCGAACTCCTGCTTGGAGACCGAGCGGTCCGGGGTCTCCGGGGACGTCAGGCGACCGCGGTTCGGGACCTTGCGGTCGGTGCTGATGTCGAGCTTGGTGTCGGCGAACGCGGGGACCTCGCCGAGCTGTTCGATGTAGACCGCCTTACGCCGGCGGAAGACCGGCTCGCGCTCCTTCCACTGCGTGAGCACCGGGGAGGAGATGAAGATCGACGAGTACGCGCCGGAGACCGTGCCGACGAGCAGCGCGAAGGCGAAGTCCTGCAGCGTCTCCCCGCCGAAGAAGTACAGCGCCACGATCGGCAGCGACGCGCAGGTCACCGTGGAGACCGAGCGGACGATCACCTCGTTCATCGAACGATTCGAGATCTGCGTGAACGTCGCCCGCGGCATCCGCGGCATGTTCTCCCGCAATCGGTCGTTGACGATGATCGTGTCGTAGAGCGAGAAGCCGAGCACGGTCAGCAGCGCGGCGACCGTGGCGCTCGTCACCTCCCGGCCGGTGAGGGAGTACAGCCCGGCCACCAGGAGGAGGTCGTGCATCAGTGAGATTGCGGTGGTGGCGGCGTACTTCCACTCGAACCGGAGCGCGATGTAGACCGCGATCAGCAGCAGCGAGACGATGACCGCGATGATCGCGCTCCGGGCGACCGAGGCACCGAACGTCGGGCCGACCGATTGGGTCTGCGGCTCGCCGACCGTGTCACCGAACTCGTTGGCGAGCTCGGTGGTGACCTGATTGGTCTTCTCCGGGCCGAGGTCCGCGGTCGAGATCTGCAGGACGTTCTCGCCGAGCTCGGAGCCCGTGACCTTCTGGACGTCGGCCGAGTCGATGCCGTTGGCCCGCAGCACGTCGCGGGCCGTGTCCTCGTCGACGGGCTGCTGGTAGGCGGCCTGGATCCGGGTGCCGGACTCGAAGTCGATCCCGAGCTCGATCCCCTTGGTGGAGATCGACAGGGCGCCGAGCAGCAGGACGATCCCCGAGAGGGTGAACATCGCCTTCGTGGCGCCGTTGAAGTCGAAGCGACGCTTGGTGCCGTGGGTCCGGGCACCGACCAGGCGTGGGTTCTTCAGCGCGTTCGCCCCGGTCACGCCGAGCAGCGCTTGCGTGGCGAGGACCGCGGAGAAGAGGGTGACGATCACGCCGAGGCCGAGGGTGAGCGCGAACCCGCGGACGCCGGCGGTCGAGAGGATGAACAGGATGAACGCGGTGAGCAGCGTGACGACGTTCGCGTCGATGATCGTGGAGAGGCCCTTGCGGTAGCCGATCCCGATGGCCGAGGCGATCGATCTGCCCCCGAACACCTCCTCTTTCACGCGTTCGAAGATCACGATGTTCGCGTCGGCGCACACTCCGATCGTCAGCACGAGCCCGGCCAGACCGGGCAACGTGAGGGTGACGGGGATCAGCTTGATCAGGGCGAAGAGGTAGACGCCGTAGATCGCCAGCGCGCCGACGGCGAGCAGGCCGAGCACGCGGTAGAAGACGAGCAGGAAGATCGCGACGACGATGAAGCCGATGCCCGCGGCGAGCAGGCCCTGGTCGAGCGCCTGCTGGCCGAGCGTCGCCGAGACCTGTGACTGCGAGATCAGGTCGAGCTTGAGCGGGAGCGCGCCGTAGCGGATCTGGTCGGCCAGCTGCTGGGCGGACTGGATCGAGAAGCCGCCGGAGATCTGCGAGCCGGCGCCGCCGTCGATGCCGTCCGGGTTCTCGCGGTAGTCGATCCGGGGGACCGAGATCAGCTGGTTGTCGAGGACGATCGCGAAGTGCTGCGAGCCCTGGTCGGGGCCCTGGACGGGCTGGCCGTCGGCGGTGATGACGAACGACTGGCCGCGCTGGGCGATCTCGCGCGTGACCTTCTGCCACTTGTTGCGCCCCTCGCTCGTGAAGTCGAAGGTGACGTTCGGCCCGCGGCCGCCGCCGGGGCTTGAGTCGAAGTTCTGCTCCGGGTTGTTGATGTCGGTGCCGCGCAGGCCGACGTCGTCACGGAGCACGAAGTAGCTGTCGGGGCCCGGATCGTCGGCCGGGGCGTCGGGGTTGATCGACTCGGCCTGGACGACGACGTTGCCCTCGTTGACCTTCAGCACCCGGGCGTCCTTCGGGACGTCCTCGGCGGCCTCGGAGTCGCGCAGGGCCTGCTCGCTCTCCTCCGGCCCCGCGACGACCGCGCGCTTCTCGTCGTCGACGAGGTAGTACTTGTCGCCGCCGGAGACGTTGGCGTCGGGCCGCGTGGGGCAGCGGCTCGCCCGGATGACCGCGTCGTAGTGCGGGAAGCCGCCGATCTGCCCGGCGCTGGGGCCGCCCGTGACGTCGAAGTCGTCCGGCGCGGGCTTGCAGTCCTTGTCGAGGACGTTCTTCTCCCAGTCGTAGAACTGCAGCTGGGCGGTGGTGCCGACGGTGTCGACGGCCTCCCTGATGTTCGTGACCTCGGGCAGGGAGACCACGATCTGGTCGGCGCCGGACTGCTGGAGCTCCGGCTCGGCCACGCCGAGCGAGTCGATGCGCTGCCGCATGATCTCGATCGCGTCGGAGACCGACTCGGTGGTGACCTCGGTGGTGTTGGTCGCCTTGGCCTGATAGACGAGCTCGACGCCGCCCTTCAGGTCGAGCCCCAGGCGCGTCGGCTTGGTGAGAAGCACCGCGACCGCAGAGATCAGCAGCGCCCCGACGAGCAGCAGGATGAGGGAGTTACGGCGGCGATCGGTCATGGAAGAGGGGTCCTCAGGAGGTGGGCGTGAGGACGATCAGCAGGCCGCCGTCGTCGTCGTAGGCCGGAAACAGGTCGGCGGTCGCCTTGGCGGGCAGGTCGCCCTCGGCGTTGACCCGGACGGTCTTGCCGAGCTGGCGTACCCCCCACTCGAGCGCCGTCGAGACGGGATCGGGCTCGTCGGCGAACTCAAGCCCGAGGACCTCCCCGACCGAGCGACCGATGACGCGTTGGTCGTCCAGGCCGGTCAGCTCGAAGGAGCCGCGGCCGCAGGCGATCACGTTCCCGTGCTGATCGCACGCGAAGAACGCGGCGTTCGGCGCCGGGTAGTAGTCGTCGAGCAGCTCGAACAGAAAGCCGAAGCCGCACTTCTGGCAGCCCTTGGGGGTGGACCGGAAGCCGGCGGTGCGTTCGGTCGCGGTCGAGCGGTTGCCGCAGTTGGGACAGATGAAGAGATGGGCCACAGCTTCCGTGGAGGGTAGAGCAGCGCGCCGCGCGGTCGTCCGGTCCCCAAGGACGGGTCAGAAGAGCGCCGTGTCCTGCGGCGGATCGAGACCGAGGTGGGCCCAGGCGCGCGGCGTCGCCACGCGCCCGCGCGGGGTGCGTTTGAGCAGGCCGCACACGAGCAGGTAGGGCTCGTAGACGTCCTCGAGCGTGTCGGTCTCCTCCCCCACGGTCACCGCGAGGGTCGAGAGCCCGACCGGCCCCCCGCCGAACTTCGTGCAGACCGCGTCGAGGATCTCTCGGTCCAGGCGGTCGAGGCCGAGATGGTCGACCTGAAGGAGGTCCAGGGCCTGCCCGGCCACGTCCTCGGTGACGACGCCTGCGGCCCGGACCTCGGCGTAGTCTCGGACCCGTTTGAGCAGGCGGTTGGCCACCCGCGGGGTGCCGCGCGAGCGGGCGGCGATCGCCTCGGCGCCCGCCCCGGCGACCTCGACCCCGAGGATCTGGGCACTCCGGCGGACGATCGTGGCGAGCTCCCGCGGGCCGTAGGGCTCGAGGCGATGCTGGATCCCGAATCGGTCACGGAGTGGCGTGGTGAGCCGTCCCGCGCGGGTGGTCGCCCCCACGAGCGTGAACGGCGGCAGCTCGAGGGTCATCACGCGCGCACCCGCGCCGACCCCGACGGTGATCGGCAGCTGACGGTCCTCCATCGCGGGGTAGAAGGTCTCCTCGAGCGCGCGGGAGAGGCGGTGGATCTCGTCGACCAAGAAGATCGACCGCGGCTCGAGCGCGGTGAGAAAGGCGGCGACGTCGCCCTTGCGCTCCAGCGCCGGCGCCGCGGTCTGGACGAACGGTACGCCGAGCTCCGCGGCGAGGATCTGGGCGAGCGACGTCTTCCCCAGGCCGGGTGGCCCGGACAGCAGGACGTGGTCGAGCGCCTCGCCCCGGGCCGCGGCCGCTTCGAGCGAGACCTGGAGCTGGTCGACGACGACGTCCTGACCGACGAACTCGTCCAGCCGCCTCGGTCGGAGGGTCGGCTCGGCGATCGCATCTTCAGCCGTCGGACCCGGGCTCTGGATCCGATCGGGCTCCTCGTCCGGGGTGCGGATCACCGGCGGGCCGCCTTCAGGGCGGCGGCGACGAGC
>JACDAP010000344.1 GCA_013695395.1 Solirubrobacterales bacterium | reverse complement strand
ACCGTTGCGGTCATCGTCCAGCCCGGCTCAGGCGACGCGCTCCAGTTCCTGAAGTCCGGGATCATGGAGGTCCCCGACGTGCTCGTGGTCACGAAGGCCGACCTCGGGAACATCGCGATGCGCGCGCGCCGTGACCTCGCCGCCGCACTGCGCGCGATCGGCGAGCGCGCCACACGGGTCGTCGCCGTCTCGAGCGTCTCCCCCGTCAGTGGGATGGACGAGCTCGTCGCCGCGCTCGACGCGCATCGCGAGACGCTCGAGATCCCCGCGGTGCGGGAGGACAAGCGCCGCGCGAGCGCCCTGGCCGACTTCGCCGCCGAGCACGGTGAGCGCGGGGTGCGCGCCCTCGGCGGAGTCCGCGCGGCGCGTAGGCTGCTCGACAGCGAGCCCGCCGGCTCTGACGTTCCCACCCTCACCGCCGTCCTGGAGGATCACGCCCGTGCGCGTTGACCTGCTGCTCATGCTCACCGCGTTCTTCGCGGCCACCCTCCTGGCCCTGCTGCTCGGCGCGCCGAACACCGCCCAGGCGGCGACCTACGGGGTCATCGCGTTCGCCATCACCACGGTGGTGCTGATGGTGCGGCGGCCGTGACGGCGCCGCGCCGGTGACGGCAGCCCGCGGCCCGCGCGGTCATCGCCGCCGGCCCCCTCGGTATCTTCGGCGAGCACGAGCTGCGAGGCGAGGCGCTCAGCCGAGCGCCGCGATCCGCCACTCGCCCGAGACGCGCCGCAGGTCCAGCGTGTCGGTCGAGCCCATTTGGCCCTTGGCCTGCGTCGTCACCTCGGCGGAGGCGCGATCGTCCTTCACAGTGATCTTGCCGAGCGTGAGCTTCGGCTCACGGACGTCCCCCAACCCCTGCTTGATGGCCAGCTCACAGGGGAGCCCGTACTGCTCCACGTTCTGCACGAGCGCAGGGGCGAGCAGCTGGTCGCAGAGCATCTGGTAGTCCTTCTGCGCGCTCGCCTCGGCGAAGCGCGTCACCGTCGCCTCGACCTCCTCGCGCGGCGTCGCGCCGCCGCACCCCGCCAGCACGAGGATCACCAGCGCCGCACTTGCCCCCCGAAGCCGCATCCCGGCAAAGGGTACCCTTGACGAGGTGTCCCGCGCTCCGCTCACCGACGGTCACGGCCGCCGGATCGACGATCTCCGCGTGTCGGTCACCGACCGCTGCAACTTCCGCTGCCAGTACTGCATGCCGGCTGAGGGCCTCGAGTGGCTCGAGCGGGCCGAGCTGCTCAGCTTCGAGGAGATCACCCGCCTCGTCGGCCTGCTCGCGCAGATGGGGGTCCGTGCAGTCCGCCTGACCGGTGGAGAGCCGCTCGTGCGCCGGAACTTCCCCGACCTCTGCGCGATGCTCGCCCGGATCGACGGGATCGACGACCTCTCGCTGACGACCAACGGCTACCTGCTCGACCGCGACGCGGCCGCCCTCGTCGCCGCCGGGGTGAAGCGCTTCAACGTCTCGATCGACTCGCTGCAGCGCGACCGCTTCTTCGAGATGACCCGCCGCGATGCCCTCCCGCGCGTCCTCGACGGCCTGCACACGTTGGCCGCGCAACCGGGCGTCGGGCGGATCAAGGTCAACGCGGTGGCCCTGCGTGGCTTCACCGAACAGGAGCTCCTCCCGTTCGCCCGCTTCGCCCGCGAGCACCCCTTCGAGGTCCGTTTCATCGAGTTCATGCCGCTCGACGCCGACGAGGGGTGGACACCGGAGAGCGTGCTCAGCGGGGAGGAGATCCGCACGCGGATCGGCGAGCACTTCCCGCTCGTCGAGGAGGACCGCGAGCCGAGCGCCACCGCACGCACGTACCGGTTCGCCGACGGCGCGCCCGGCCGGCTCGGCTTCATCGACCCGGTCTCCCACCCGTTCTGCTCGGACTGCAACCGGATCCGCCTGACCGCCGACGGGAAGCTTCGCACCTGCCTCTTCAGCCTCGGCGAGACCGACCTCACCGCACCCCTTCGCGCGGGCGCGAGCGACGACGAGCTCGAGGTCATCCTGCGCGAGGCGATCTGGCGCAAGGAGCTCAAGCACCACGTCGGCGAGCCCGGCTTCCAGCAGCCCGCACGCACGATGAGCGCTATCGGCGGCTGACGCGGCAAGCTAAGGCCCCGGTGTGCCGCCCATCAGGATGCACTGGGCGCGCCGGAGGTCGTCCGGGGTGTTCACGTTGGTGAGCCGCGTGGGATCGGGGACATCGACCACGCAGGGATCGAGCGTCGCGACAAGCTGGCGCATCCGCTCCTTTCCCGCTCTGGCGAGCGTGGCCGCCGCCGTCGGCCGCCAGAGCGCGCACAGGGGCTCGAGCTCGCCCGCGACGCGGGCCACGACGCACGGGGAGCGTCCGTCGTCGCCGGCCAGCAGCACCCTGAGCGTGGCCGCGTCGAGCAGCGGCAGGTCGACCGCCACGCAGAGCACGGCCCGTCCGCCCGCGCGCTCGATCGCGTGGGCGATGCCGTGCGCCGGATGGCGGGGACCGTCGTCGGCTTCGCGCCACACCTTCACCGCCGGGTCGAGCAGCGGCAACTGGGTGTCCGCCCGGGCAACCACCGCCTGGGCGTCGGTGACGGCCGACAGCGGAGCGAGGACCCGGTGCAGGAGCGGAACGCCGTCGAGCAGGACGGCGGCCTTACCGCCGCCCATCCGGCGCCCGGCGCCCCCCGCGAGCACCACACCGACCGGCGTCATGGGCACAACCTAGACTCCCCTCGGATGCGCGACGAAGAGCAAGGACGTCCCTGGCTGCGGTGCTACCGCTGCTGGTCTGAGGATCTCGAGGTGCAGGTCCACTACGAGGGGATCCACAAGATCGACCCCGAGACCGGCGAGCGGGCCGACGTGGTCGACGAGTTGCAGGAGGCGGTCGTCCAGTGCCTCGACTGCATGCACGACCAGCCGCACCTCCAGTTCGCCCAGGGGCGGGTCGAGCCGGTCGAGGACCGCTGGGAGCGGATGGTCGCGGGCACGCCCTGGGTGGCCTCCTGCACGGTCTCGGTGCCGAGCGACGAGGTCGAGAGCTGCTCGGGCCCCGAGGCGGGCGACGCACTGAGCTTCGCCGCCTTCGGCGACCACGGCACCCGCGAGTTCTTCACCCATGTCCGCTTCCACAAGCACGAGGACGACGGCAGAATCGTCGTCCACCTGCTCGTCGAGCTCTACGCGCGCAATGGCGAGGAGGCCGGCGAGGTGCTCGAGGAGGCGGCCCGTGGGCAGCTCACCATCACCTCACTGGCCGAGGAGTCCCGGCCGCCGGCCGCCACGGGCGACGACCGGCACTGACGGACCCGGGTGCTAGCGCGACCGGGTCTTGGCGCCGAGCAGCTTGGCGGCGCTCTTCGCCCTGCGGTCGGCGGACTTGAGCTGCGACTGCCCCTTGCGCACGGCGCTCAGGGAAGCGGACGTCTTTTCCGCGCCGTAGAGCACGAGCGCGCGGTCGAAGGTGTCGAAGGCCTTCGAGACCCGCTTGCGGGCGTCGAGGAACGCCGTGTAGCCGCGCTTGCCACGGCTCGAGGACGCCCTGTCCCGCTTGATCGCCCGGACGTACTTCCGCTCCGCAGTCTGCAGATGCGCGAGTGTGTCGTTGAGGTTGTCGTACTGGACCTGGCCCTTGGGGTTGTCCTTGTACGCGACGATCGCCGCGGTGAACTCCTTGTTCAGCTTGACGAACGACCGCTCCTGCTTGGTGATCGTCCGCTTCAGCGAAGCGTCGGAGGCGTGCGCGGGCGCGCCGGCGGCGGCGCCGACGCCGATCACGACGAGGGCGGTCGCGGCGCGGCGGAGGGTGCGTCGGTGGGTGAGCATCCGCCGCACGGTAGCCGAGGCGCCGGTGGACTCGCGCCGGTCCCCGGCCGGCCTCAGGAAGCTCTCACGGATAGATCCCGCGCAGCCGCGCGGCCTCCGCCACGCGGCTCACCGCGACCGAGAGCGCGGCTGTGCGCCAGGGTACGTCGAGGCGCTCGGCGACCGCCCAGACCTCGGCCAGGGCGGCGCGCAGCTGGCGCTTGAGCCGCTCCTGCTGCTCGATGACGTCCCAGGAGTAGCGCTGGATGTCCTGCACCCACTCGAAGTAGGAGACGCAGACGCCGCCCGCGTTCGCGAGTACGTCCGGCACCACGAGGATCTCGCGCGCGGCGAGCATCGCTTCCGCCTCCGGGGTGGTCGGCCCGTTGGCGGCCTCGACGACCAGGCGGCACTGCAGCCGGTCCGCGTTCTCGGCGGTGAGCTGCTGCTCGGTGGCCGCCGGGATCAGCACGTCGCAGGGCACCTCGAGGACCGCGGTCCGGCTCACCGGGGTGCCGCCGGGGAAGCCCACGACCGTGCCCCGCTCGTCGGCCCAGGCTTCGAGCGCGGGGAGGTCGAGACCGTCCGGGGCGTGGAGGCCGCCGTCGGCGTCGGAGATGCCGACGACCCGGGCGCCGATGTCGTAGAGCTCGCGGGCCGCGACCCGGCCGACGTTGCCGAACCCCTGCACGACGAAGCTCTGCTCGCGTACGGGCCAGCCGAGCCGCTCGAGGACTCCCTCGGCGACGTAGACCACACCGAGACCCGTCGCGGGCTGGCGCACGTCGGTGCCGCCGAGCGCGGGCGGCTTGCCGGTGACGATCTCCGGGACCGAGTGGCCGACCTGCTGTGAGTAGGTGTCCATGAACCAGGCCATCTCCCGGGCGCCCGTGGCCATGTCGGGGGCCGGGATGTCCCGGTCGGGGCCGATGATCGGGATGAGCTCGGCGGCGTAGCGGCGCGTGAGCCGCTCGATCTCTCCCACGCTCATCTCGCGCGGCTCGCACCGGACCCCGCCCTTCGCCCCCCCGTAGGGCAGGCCGAGGAGCGCGCACTTCCAGGTCATCCACATCGCCAGCGCGGCGCACTCGCCGAGGGAGACCTCAGGGGCGTAGCGCATGCCGCCCTTGGTCGGGCCCATCGTGAGCGTGTGCTGCACGCGGTACCCGGTGAAGGAGCGCACGCTCCCGTCGTCCATCCGGACCGGGAAGTTCACGGTCAGCGAGCGACGCGGCTCGAGCAGCCGCGTGCGGGACTCCGCGTCGAGCGCGAGCACGTCCGCGGTGCGCTCGAACTGGGCGGTGGCCAGCCGGTAGAGCTCCGAGCCCCATTCCGACCCCTCCAGGACATGGGGCGCGTCGGCGGCCGGCGGCGGGACGGTCATCGGCCGACCCTAACGGCCCTCGATGAGGGCCAAGACCGCGCCGTCCTCCAGGAGGCGGGGCTCGCCGGGCGGGGCGCGAGATCCGCTTCTCCCCCACCCCGGCCCCGCTCGGCGAGGCGATCGGCTGGATGACCACGCTCGGGGCCGCTGGGCGCAGGCGGCGTGAGCGTGCCCGGGCCCCGCGTCGGAGATCGCGGCGTCGGTGACGCTGACAAGCTCGGTGGCGTGCCGCGGAGCAGCAGACTCCCCGCTCGGCGCCGCGACCGGCGGCCGACGACTGACCGAAGCGCACGGCGCACGGCCGCGCCGGGTTTGCGACCCTGAGCGGGATGGGTCTGCCGTTCGGTTCGCTTCGCGCTCGCTTTCGGAGGAGCACGCCGTCGACGGCCCACCCCCTGCCGTCCCCGCACCGGGCCCGCAGCGCGCGCCTCCTCGCAGCCGTTCGGCGCCTCGTCCCGACGCTCGCCCTCGGGCTGCTCATCCTCACCCCGGCGGTGGCCGCCGGCGCCCTTGCGATGCGCACCGGCGATGAGGGTCCTGCGGCGCCGCGCGTCTCCACGGGGCCCACCGCCGCGACGG
>JACDAP010000309.1 GCA_013695395.1 Solirubrobacterales bacterium | reverse complement strand
TACCAGGCCCGTTTTCCCTGCTCTAGCAGGCGGCGGATCTCCTCGCTCGCGATCCACGTCTTGCCGCTCCCCGTCGGAGCGGTTACCAACACATCCTCGTGCTCGATCGCTTCGAGAGCCTCCAGTTGAAAAGCGTCCGGAACAAACGGCGTCGGCTCGGGTACCCCGAGTCCGCGAAGCAATTCCTTTGCGGCGCCGGCCTGCTGCGGGGATTGACCCTTTTCGACATACTCGGGCGAACTTTCCCGATACCCGTCACGTTTATATCTTCGACCTTTGTCGGGAACGGAACGCTGGCGGCCTCGGCCTCTGTTATCGCGGTTTCGCGGCATGAAGAAATGGTAGCACGGTTGGGGAAGGCGGAAGTCAGTAGTCGGTAGTCGGTAGTCACTGTGTCTTATCTGGGAGTTTCGAGGTACGTTCTGGTTCTGAATTCTGGCTTCTGACTTCTCACTTCTCACTCCGACTTCTTCCCCAACCCCGCACTGAAGTGTTAAAATCGCAATTTGTATCGCAACTTGTTTGCGATCCAGGGCGTCTAAAATCAACGGTTAGCGGCATTGATCGGAAGATTTAACGGCCTATTTTTCATTTTTATGTTCGAGCAGGAATCATACAATCAAGAGCCAACTGAGCTGCGTACTGAACCGGGCGACCTTTTTCATGATTACGAGATCGTGAATTGGAATTTCTCGCCGCGGCTGTACAAAATCATCGTAATATCGGCAATTTTCAACGTTCTCATGGTAGTCGGCGTCGGTACGACGGGCCTCTTGACCGCTCGCGGCTGCGACAGTCCGTTCGTCGGACGCGTCTGTCAGGTACTCAATACGGTCTACGTGGGAAGTTTGATATTTGGGACCGATAGTGAATACGCCGACGTTGATTACACGAAGACCGAACTTGGTGATGCCGAAGTCACCTTCGTGGATGTGACCGGCGTGGCACCGCCGCTTTCGTATCCAGGAGGTTATTTTCAGCTAGCGAATCCCGAACAGCAGGTTACAAGCGTTACGGATCCGATGATGTCGACTCCGGGTTTTCTCGCACCAGGCATACCCTCAGGGAATCCGACATACGGCGGAAGCGGTTTGATCAACACGCCGCCCATCGCAGCGCGAAAGAATCCGAACGCGATCCAAGGCGATCTGCCGACCGGGTCACCGCTTGGCGATCCGACCGATAATCCGACGATCGCGGGGGTAAATCGTAAGGGCCGCCGGGGGCAAACACCACTGGACGGTGGAACTCCGAACGACGCAAACGCCAACAGCAATCCTGGCGCTTCGAATACAAACACGGCGAATCCCACTATTCCTGTGACTACGGACGAGGCGAAAGAAGATCAGAACGGGATCTTTATCAATAAGCGGCCAATGCGGGTCGAGGCTAAAGAATCTCTCGAGCAGATCGATGCGGGAAAGGTGAAGATCGACACACCATTTAAGGTTGTTATTAGTGCGACACTTGGCCTTGGTAAGGACGGAAAAACGGTAGTTCTGAAAAATCCGAAACCCGTTCCCCAGGATCCGAAGATCCCGAATGATCCGGTGATGGAGAAGTTCGTCCAGGATTGGATCATCGCCGTCGGAGACGCCGGATGGTTTGGCTATCTTGATAAACTAAAGGCCAAGAAGGTCCTAATAACAGTGCAGCAAACCGACACCGAGTTGATTGCGAGCGTTCGGGCCGACCAACCTACCGATAACGACGCAAAGCTTGCTGCGAGCGGGCTCGGGACCTTACTGAGTATTGCCGCTCCCGCCGCTTCGGGGGACGATCAGTTATTTTTACAGAAGGCGTCGGTTACCGCCGAAGGCAAGACCTTTATACTGAACTTCAATATTCCTAAGCCGCTTGTTCAGGAAATGATCCTTCGGAAATTGGCGGAGTCGAAAGAGAAAGAAGTAAAACGCGAAGGAAACGCTCTTGTGCAACCGAGCAATAATACCGCGGAAAGATAATGGCAGAAGCCTTACCGTAACGGAGGGCTGACCTGATACGAGTGAGTACACGCAGAACTAACAATTCGATACTTTTCCTGACAACGCTCGGCGTGTATCTGGGGCTTGTGCTCGTGGGTGGCTCGGCACCGCAGGTAT
>JACDAP010000308.1 GCA_013695395.1 Solirubrobacterales bacterium | reverse complement strand
CCTCGTGCGTGGCCGCGTGGGCGATCAGCCGGGGCAGGAGCGCGCAGAAGACCCGGGCGCAGGTCTCCGCGTCGGCCAGCGCACGGTGGGTGACCCCGACCTCGATCCCGAGGAACTCGGCGAGCGGACCGAGCTTGCGCTGACGCGCCAGCGGCGCGAGCTTCCGGGCCAGCGCGACGGTGCAGAGCGTCGGCGGGTCGGGCCAGCGGAGCGCCTCCCGGGCGAAGGCCTGGCGCAGCACACGGACATCGAACGCGGCGGAATGCGCGACGAGGACCCGGCCCTCCATCAACGCCGCGAGCTCGGGCAGCATCGCCTCCGCCGGCGGAGCCTCGTCCACCATCGCCTGGGAGATCCCGGTGAAGCGCTGGATCCCGCGCCCGAGCGGCGCCCGCACGCCGAGCAGGGTCTCCCAGCGCTCGTGCAGCTCGCCCCCGCCGACGAGGACCGCGCCGATCTCGGTGGCCTCGCAGGCCTCGCCCGAGCACCCGTTGGTCTCAGTGTCGACGACGAGGTACTCGGCGGTGCGGAGGTCCACGGTCAGCATCGAACGTGTGTTCTAGAGATTGCCCCGGACGGCACGCAACGTGGCGCCCGGCGACATGCCCGGGCCGGTGCCGACCGAGGCGCCGCGTACGGTTCTGCGAACCACGTCTACTCAGCACTGGAGGCACCACCCGTGACGACGTTCGCCGCTGCCGACCACCCCGAGCTGCTCGCCCTCGAGGCCCGCCTGAAGGCGGCCTGGGGTCGCTACCGAGAGCACCTGGTCGATCTCGACGGCATCGCCTACCGCGAGGCCGAGCGGGCCGAGTGGGAGCACCTGCAGACCGACCTGCAGGAGATCGCTCAGGCGCGCTCTGCGCTGCGTGCCGAGGCGGAACCCCGCGCGGCTTGACGGTGTGCTCCCGATCGCCCGGGTCGGTCCGGCCGATCATCCGATGGCGCGGCGTCCGCCTTTCCGGTTAGGGTTGCCCGCGAGGGGGCCCCTGGCTCCTCGCCGTGTGGGTATGGAGAGCAAGGGTCGACACATGAGAAGGACCGCCGCGCTGATCACGGGTGCCATCGTGCTGGTCGCCGCAGGTTGCGGCGAGAGCGAGAGCTACTCGAACGATCCCCGGCCCCCGTCGCCGATCGTCCTGACCGCCTCGATCAACAAGGACGCGGTGTCGGTCTCGCCGACGAGCTTCGGCGCCGGACCGGTGAGCCTGGTGATCACCAACCAGACGAGCGCGGCACAGGAGATCACCTTCGGGACCTCCGGCGGGAGCGCAGGCTTCGAGCAGCAGACCGGGCCGATCAACCCGGGCGACACGGCCACGCTGAAGGCGGTCGTCCCCCGGGGCTCCGCCACCGTGAAGGTCCAGAGCGACGGGATCGACCCGGCCGAGCTCAAGATCGGCGCCGAGCGCGCCAGCGCGCAGAACGAGCTGCTGCAGCCCTGACGCCCTCACGCCCGGCGCCGCCACACCCGGGTACCGTCCTGACCACGGCGTAGCGTCCGCGCCCCGTGCGCACGCTGACCGACCTCGACGCCGACACGATCGGCGCCCTCCGCGGACGCGGTGAGTTCTTCTGGCTCGACCTGCACGCCGCGGACGACGCGGTCGTCCAGGAGCTCGGCGAGCTCTTCGCCTTCGACGAGCTCGCGATGGAGGACTCGCGCGAGTTCGGCCAGCGCCCGAAGGTCGACGACTACGGCGACCACGTCCTGCTCGTGTACTACGGGATCGAGGGGCAGGAGCTCGTCGAGGTCCACGTCTATGTGACCGGGGAGGCGATCGTCACCCTGCGCCGCGGGCACTGCGGCACGCTCTCGGCCGCTCACGACCGGCTCGCTCAGGTCGACGCCCGCTCCGAAGAGGAGGCCATCTACCGCGTTCTGGATGCGCTCACCGACTCGTTCCTGCCCCGGTTGCACGATCTCCAGGAGGAGGTCGCCGACCTGCAGGACGAAGCGCTCGAGTACGGCGAGCGTGACATCCGCCCGCGGATCCTCGAGCTGCGGCGCAGGATCGGCCGGATCCGCCACGTGGTCGTCCCCCAGCTCGACATGTTCGCCCAGGCCGCCGGCACGCTCGACCGGCTCCCCGGCCTCAGCGGCGACGAGGCCCATCAGTACTTCCGCGACATCCACGACCACCTGTTCCGGATCGCCGCGTCCGTCGAGAGCAGCCGGGACCAGCTCGGCACCGCGCTGGAGCTGCACGCCTCCGCGGTCTCCGAACGTGCCGGCGCCGTCACCGAGCGGCTCACGCTGATCGCCACGATCTTCCTGCCGCTCACCTTCGTGACCGGCTTCTTCGGCATGAACTTCGGCTGGATGGTCGCCGGAATCGACGGCGAAGGCGACTTCCTGCTCTACGGCGTCGGGGGCATCGCCGCTTCACTCGGGGTGCTGCTGCTCTCCTTCCGACGGAGTGGCCTCTTCCGTCGGTAGCATCCGGCGTCGCAAACCACGACGTAGCGAGGGTCGTTCTTCATGGCAGTGGATCTCACACAGGTGTCGCAGGTCGAGACGGAACCCGGCGAGCTGCCGAAGACGATGGCCGCCTGGGTCATCCGCGAGGAGCGCTTCGGCGAACCGAAGGACGCCTTCCAGCTCGAGGAGGTCGAGGTCCCCGAGCCCGCCGCCTTCGAGGTCATCGTCCGCGTCATGGCCGCCGGCGTGAACTACAACAACGTCTGGGCCGCGCTCGGCGAGCCCGTCTCGGTCATGAAGTACGGCGACCACCCCGAGTTCGGGCACCACATCGGCGGCTCGGACGCCTCCGGCGTCGTCTGGAAGGTCGGCCCCGGCGTCACGCGCTGGAAGGTCGGCGACGAGGTCGTCGTCCACTGCAACCAGGCCTCCTACGAGGACGTCGAGGTCCACGGCCTCGACCCGATGGCCGCCCCGTCACAGCGGATCTGGGGCTACGAGACCACCTGGGGCTCCTTCGCGCAGTTCACGAAGGTCCAGGCCCAGCAGCTGCTCCCGAAGCCCGAGGCGCTCTCCTGGGAGGAGGCTGCCTCCTACGGCCTCGTCTACTTCACCGCCTGGCGCATGCTGATCACGCGCGCCAAGATCACCGCCGGCTCCAAGGTGCTCATCTGGGGCGCCGCGGGCGGCCTCGGCGTCTTCGCCGTGCAGATCTGCAAGGCCGCGGGCGCCGAGTGCGTCGGCGTCGTCTCCAGCAAGGAGAAGGGCGAGCTCGTCATGCAGCTCGGCGCCAAGGGCTACATCGACCGGGGCGACTTCAAGGACATGATGCGGTCCACCCCGCCGCAGACCGGTCCGGAGGAGAAGACGCGCTTCAAGGCCTCCCGCGCCTTCGGCAAGGAGGTCTCAGGGCTCCTCGGCGGCGCTCCGGACGTCGTCTTCGAGCACGTCGGAACCCAGACCTTTCCGACGAGCGTCCTGACCGTCAAGCCGTTCGGCAAGGTCGTCATCTGCGCCGGCACCACGGGCTTCAACCTCGACTTCGACGTCCGCTACCTGTGGATGAAGCAGAAGGAGATCCTCGGCTCGCACTTCGCGAACGCGTACGAGTGCACGAAGGCCAACGAGCTGATCGAGAGCGGCCTGATCCGGCCGGTCCTCTCGCAGACGCTCGGCTTCGACGGGGTCGCCGAGGCGCACCAGCTGATGCGCGACAACAAGCACTCCGGGAAGATCGCGATCCTCGTCGGCGCCACCGAGGAGGGCCAGGGCCGCACGGCCGAGGGCCCGGGCGCCATCCACGCCGAAGTGGGAGCCTGAAGAAGCCATGAACTACTCCGTCCACGTCCCGTGGTACGCCACCGCGTTCCGCCCGGACAAGCTCGAGGTCGCCTTGGGCGAGATCGCGCCGATCGCGCTGCGCTACGGCGCCTTCGCCTACTCGGTCTACCGCTCGCACGAGGACCGCTACAAGTTCGTGCAGATCGCGGACTTCGAGAAGAAGCAGGACTGGATCGCCTACTGGGACGGCCCGGAGTTCACCCGCTTCCGAACGCTCTGCTCCGGCTGGTTCCAGGTGCCGGTGCTCTACGCGATGCAGGACCTCACCGCGCACGGCGAGATGCCCGGCCTCGTGCCGAGCGGGGACCTGCCCGACGCGGCGTAGTCAGCGGCTCACGCGCTCGAAGCCGGCGTCGTTCCAGG
>JACDAP010000292.1 GCA_013695395.1 Solirubrobacterales bacterium | reverse complement strand
GTTCCCGAGCTCCGGGCCGGAGGTCTACCCGGCGCTGGGCAACCTCCACCTGCTCCCCTACGGCGTGCAGGAGGGGCAGGCGGTGTTCGAGACCGCGCCGGGCGCGCTCGTCGTGGAAGCCATCCGGGAGCGCTCGACCGCGACGTTCGCCGAGATCGAGCTGCGGCCGCAGGGCACGGTCCGCAGCACGCAGCCCTCCGTGGTAGCGGCGACGAACGGGGCACCGGTCACCGGCGGCGCACGCCTGCGTGTGGCCACCGACGTCCCTGCGCGCGTGACGATCGAGGTGGCGACCAACCCGCGGTTCCGCCGCCCCCGGCGGATCACGCTTGGGATCACCGACGAGTTCGGCGCGGCGATGGCCACCGTCCGCGGCCTGCCTCCGGGCACGACGGTCTACTGGCGGGCGCGGATGCGGCGACGGCGCCAGGAGAGCCTGGGGCCCGTCCGGCGCTTCCAAGTGCCGCCGCGTGCGGGCAGCGCCGCCGCTGTGCGGGTGGCGATCGGCTCGTGCGCAGCCCAGTTCGGGCCTGTCTTCGACGAGCTCACCGCGGCCGCGCCCGACGTGTTCGTCTGGCAGGGCGACCTCAACTACCCCGACACGGTGGGCCCGTTCGCGCAGACCGTCGCCGGCTACGCAGGGATCTGGCGCGACTTCCTCGCCAATCCGCGCACCGCCGTGCTGTTCGAACGGGGACTCTTCGCCGCCCAGCGCGACGATCACGACTACGGGGTGCAGGATGCGAACTCGACCAACCTCGTCCCGTGGGGGTTGCGCCCGTGGGAGTCCCTGGTCGAGTCGCGCGATTTCTATCGGTTCTCGGCGGGGCTCGCGGAGTTCTGGGTCCTCGACCAGCGGCGCCATAAGACTGACCCTGCCGCCCCGGACGGCCCGGACAAGACGCTGCTGGGGGCCGAGCAGCGCGCGTGGTTGCTGCGGACGCTCGAGCAGTCCCGGGCACCGTTCAAGGTGGTCTGCTCGCCCTGCACCCTGGCCCCGTTGCCCGCCAACGCCCGCGACGGCAGCTGGGCGGCGGGCTATACCCGCGAGCGCGACCTGTTGTTGAAGCACGTCGCCCAGTCCGTCGGCGGGCGCACGATCTTCGTCACCGGCGACACGCACTGGACGATGGCCTACGAGCGCGACGGCCTGTTCGAGGCGCGTCCCTGCCCGCTCGGCATCCCGAGCCCGAACGACATCACGCTAACCCAGCCCCTGGCCGCCGAGGAGGCCCGTGCCTTGCCTGGCGTCGCCTACGCCGACGACGAGCGCGGGCACTTCGCCCTCCTCGACGTGCACGGCACGCCCGGCGGGGCAGCGCGCCTGGACCTCACGCTCGTGCGCGAGGACGGTGCCCGGCCCTACACGCGACGCTTCGAGGTCCCCGACCCCAGCGGTTGAGCTTCAGCCCCTGTGGCAGTTCAGAGCCCGAGGCCCTTGCCGATGATCTCCTTCATGATCTCGTTGGCGCCACCGTAGATCCGGGTGACGCGGGCGTCGGCGTACATGCGGCCGACCGCATACTCGGTCATGTAGCCGTAGCCGCCGTGCAGCTGGACGCACTTGTCGGTGACGACGCCCTGCAGCTCGGTTCCGATGAGCTTGGCCGACGCGGCGCGCTCGGGGGTGAGGGTGCCGTCGCAGAGCTCGCGCGTGCACTGGTCGATGAACGCCTGGGCGCAGTCGATCTCCGCGCGGCACTCGGCGAGCTTGTGGCGGGAGACCTGGAAGGTGCCGATCGACTGGCCGAACGCCTCGCGCTCCTTGACGTAGGTAAGGGTCTCCTGCAGCGCGGCCTCGGCGACGCCGACGCCGAGGATCGCGATCGAGAGGCGCTCCTGGGCGAGGTTGTTGACGAGGATCTTGAAGCCTTGGCCCTCCTCGCCGATCAGGTTCTCGGCCGGGACCTTCGCCTCGTTGAAGAAGAGCTCGGCGGTGTCCTGCGAGTGCATGCCGACCTTCTCGAGGTTGCGCCCGCGCTCGAAGCCGGGGGTGTCGCGCTCGACGATGAACATCGAGAGGCCCCGGTGGCGCTGGGTCGGGTCGGTCTTGGCCGCGGTGATGATCAGGTCGCCGTTGATGCCGTTGGTGATGAAGGTCTTGGCGCCGTCCATCACGTAGGAGCCGTCGTCCTGCTTGATCGCCTTGGTGCGGATGCCGGCGAGGTCGGAGCCCGTGCCCGGCTCGGTCATCGCGACCGCGGTGATCAGCTCGCCGCTGACGATCCCGGGCAGCCAGCGCTGCTTCTGCTCCTCGTTGCAGTACTCGAGGAAGTAGGGCAGGCAGACGTCGTTGTGGAGCGTGATCCCGACGGAGAAGCCGCCGAGGTTGGCGGCGCAGCACTCCTCGCCGATGATCGCGTTGAAGCGGAAGTCGTCGCCGACGCCGGCGCCGCCGTACTCCTCCGGGACCTGCATGCCGAGGAAGCCGTGCTCGCCCGCCTTGGC
>JACDAP010000274.1 GCA_013695395.1 Solirubrobacterales bacterium | reverse complement strand
GGGCCCGAGGTGCCCGGCGCCGAGCGTGACCACGACGAGGCCCTGCGCGTCGTCGGCCAGCGCGGCGCGGATCAGCGCGCCGTCGTCGCCGAGCCAGGTCGGGGTGATCGGCACGCGCAGGTCGAGGTGGTCCGGCACCACCGGGGGGCGCCGCACCGGGAACGTGCCGATGTTGACGCGGCCCTCGTGGATGACCCCGATCGCCCCGCCGTGGGGTGAGCCGAACGGCTCGGCGGCGGTCGAATCGACCTTGCGCACGTACCGCGCGGCGTGGATCCGCCCGGCGAAGACGACGGTGACCCCGAGCCCTCCGCCGCCGATGCTCGCCGCCAGCGCGACGGCGTCGGCCAGGTTGGCCGGTCCGTCCGCACCGGGCGCGCTCGCGGGCCGGATCGCGCCGGTGAAGACGATCGGCGGGTCCCCGCCGTACATGACGTCGGTCAGGTACGCGGTCTCCTCCATCGTGTCGGTGCCGTGGGTGACCACGACCCCCCGGCCCCGCTCGGCGTGCCGCAGGGCGGCCTCCGCGATGAAGAGGGCGTCCGGGGTGTCGAGGTGGGCGCTCGCGACCTCACAGATCGACTCGACCTCGAGGTCGGGCACCGCGGCGAGGCTCGGGACCGCGGCGACCAGGGCGGCTCCGTCGACGGATGGCATCGCGTGGGTGTCGCCGGACATGGCGATGGTGCCACCGGTGGTGAGGATCGTGACGGGGCGCGGCATGCCGGAAACCTAGTGCTCCGGGATGGGCCGAGCGGGGCCCCGGCCGTGGGTCTGACGCCTTCGAAGGCCCCCGCCGCGAGCATGTTTCCGGGGCCAGGGCCCCTTGATAAGATTTGCGGTTCGCAGCCTCCTGGGCCGCGCGGGTTCCTCCGTCCCCCGCCGGTCCCTGTATATGACGACACGCTCCCTGCCGCCCGAGGCCGCTGGCCTGTACGACCCCCGCTTCGAGCACGACGCGTGCGGCGTCGCGATGGTGGCCCGGCTCGACAACCGCCCGACGCACGAGGTCGTCCAACGTGCCCTCGAGGCGCTCGACAACCTTGAACACCGCGGGGCGGAGGGCGCCGACGTCAAGACCGGGGACGGCGCCGGGATCCTGACCCAGCTGCCCGACGCGTTCCTGCGCGCCAACGTGGACTTCGAGCTGCCGCCGGTCGGTCAGTACGGCGTCGCCGTCTGCTTCCTGCCCCAGAAAGCCGATCAGCGCGCCGCGATCGAGCGGATGCTCGAGCTGAACGTCCGCGTCGAGGGCCAGCACGTGCTCGGCTGGCGTGACGTGCCGATCGACGAGGAGCACGTGGGGGAGACCGCGAACCGGTCGCGCCCGCACATCCGCCAGCTCTTCGTGGAGGCCGGCCCCGGCCACCGCCACGACCAGGACGCCTTCGAGCGCAAGCTCTACGTGATCCGCCGCATCGTCGAGCTCGCCTCCGGGCCGGACTTCTACGCGCCGAGCTTCTCCAGCCGCACCATCGTTTACAAGGGGATGCTGATCTCGACGCAGCTGCGCCGGTTCTTCCCCGACCTCTCCGACGAGCGCTTCGCCTCCGGCGTCGCCCTGGTCCACTCGCGCTTCTCCACGAACACCTTCCCGAGCTGGGAGCTCGCCCACCCGTTCCGCGTGATCGCCCACAACGGCGAGATCAACACGCTGATGGGCAACAAGAACTGGATGCGGGCCCGGGAGTCGCGCATGGCTTCCGAGCTCTTCGGCATGGACCTGCAGAAGGTCATGCCGATCGTCCGTGAGGGCGGCTCGGACTCCGCGACCTTCGACAACGTCCTCGAGCTCCTCATGCTCGGCGGCCGCTCGCTACCGCACAGCGTGATGATGATGGTGCCCGAGGCCTACGCAGGCCGCACAGACCTCTCCGACGAGCTCAAGGGCTTCTACGCCTACCACGCCTGCTTCATGGAGCCGTGGGACGGCCCGGCGGCCGTCTGCTTCACGAACGGCCGGGTCGTCGGCGCCACGCTGGACCGAAACGGGCTGCGCCCCGGCCGCTGGATCGAGACGAGCGACGGGCACGTGATCCTCGGCTCGGAGGCCGGCATGCTCGGCATTCCGCCGCAGGACGTCAAGCGCCTCGGTCGCCTCGCGCCCGGCAAGCTCTTCCTCATCGACCTCGAACGCGGCTGCATCGTCGAGGACGAGGACATCAAGCACGAGGTCGCCACCCGGCGGCCGTACGAGAAGTGGCACGCCGAGCAGATCGTCCAGTTCGACGACCTCCCGGTGAAGGAGCCGCTCGGCCCCCGCACCGAGCCGCTGCGCACCCGTCAGCTCGCCTTCGGCTTCTCCCAGGAGGACGAGCGGGTGCTGCTCGCTCCGATGGCCGCCAAGGGCGAGGAGCCGATCGGCTCGATGGGCAACGACAACGCGCTCGCGGTCCTCTCCGACCAGAGCCCGCCGCTCTTCAGCTACTTCAAGCAGCTCTTCGCACAGGTCACGAACCCGCCGATCGACCCGATCCGCGAGGCCGTCGTCATGTCGCTCGCGACCGGGGTCGGCGCCGAGGGGAACCTGCTGGGGGAGACGCCTGAGCACGCGCGCCAGGTGGCGATGAGCCAGCCGATCCTGCGCAACCACGAGCTCGAGACGCTCCGCCAGGTCCGTCACCCGGGCTTCAAGGCGCAGACCGTCGACATCACCTGGCCGATCGTGGAGGGCGCCGAGGGAATGCGCGCCCGCCTGGCCAACGCCTGCGACGAGGCCTACGACTTCATCCGCGGCGGCATCAACATCGTCGTCCTCTCGGACCGCAACGTGTCCGCCACCCGCGCCTCGATCCCGTCGCTGCTGGCGACCGCGGCGATCCACCATCACCTCGTCCGCCAGGGCGTCCGCCTCCAGGCGGGCCTCGTGGTCGAGTCCGGGGAGCCGCGCGAGGTCCATCACTTCGCGACGCTCATCGGCTACGGCGCCAACGCGGTCAACCCGTACCTCATGTTCGAGACGCTCGACGCGCTGGCCGAGGAGCACCGGCTGCCCGGCGCTGCGTCCGTCGAGGAGGCGGAGAAGAACGTCGTCAAGGCGATCGGCAAGGGCCTCTTGAAGACGATCTCCAAGATGGGGATCTCGACCGTCCAGTCCTACTGCGGGGCCCAGATCTTCGAGGCGGTGGGGCTCGACCGCTCGGTCATCAACCGTCACTTCACCGGGACCGCCTCGCGGATCGGCGGCATCGACCTGCCGACGATCGGGGAGGAGGCGCTCAAGCGCCATGCGCGTGGCTACCCCAGGGACACCGCGGGTGACCTCCTGCCCGTCGGTGGCATCTACGCCTGGCGCCGGGACGGCGAGCACCATCAGTGGAACCCCGAGACGATCGCGCTGATCCAGCACGCGACGCGCGCTTCGAACGGGAACGCCCAGCAGAAGTACGACGAGTTCGCCAAGCTCGTCAACGAGGACGCGACGCGCCGCGCGACGCTCCGCGGGCTGCTCGCGTTCAAGCCGTCGCAGGGCGCGATCCCGCTCGAGGACGTCGAGGACGCCAAGGAGATCGTCAAGCGCTTCGCCACCGGCGCGATGTCGCTCGGCTCGATCTCCACCGAGGCCCACGAGACGCTCGCGATCGCGATGAACCGCCTCGGCGGGCGCTCGAACACGGGCGAGGGCGGGGAGGATCCGCGCCGCTTCACCCGCGACGAGAACGGTGACCTGCGCCGCTCCTCGATCAAGCAGGTGGCCTCCGGCCGCTTCGGCGTGACCGCGCACTACCTGGTCAACGCCGACCAGCTCCAGATCAAGATGGCCCAGGGCGCGAAGCCCGGCGAGGGCGGCCAGCTGCCCGGCCACAAGGTCGACAAGTACATCGGCTCGGTGCGCCACACCACGCCCGGCGTGTCGCTGATCTCGCCGCCGCCGCACCACGACATCTACTCGATCGAGGACCTCAAGCAGCTCATCTACGACCTGCGCTGCGCGAACCCGAAGGCCCAGGTCTCGGTGAAGCTCGTGGCCGAGGTCGGCGTGGGCACCGTCGCCGCCGGGGTCGCGAAGGCGAACGCCGACCACGTCGTCATCGCCGGCCACGACGGGGGCACGGGCGCGAGCCCGCTCTCGAGCGTGCAGTCCGCCGGCGTCCCCTGGGAGATCGGCCTGGCCGAGACCCAGCAGACCCTGCTGCTCAACGAGCTGCGGGGCCACATCACCGTGCAGACCGACGGCCAGCTGAAGACCGGCCGCGACGTCGTCATGGCCGCGATGCTCGGCGCCGACGAGATGGGCTTCTCCACCGCCCCGCTCATCGCGACGGGCTGCATCATGATGCGCGCCTGCCACCTGAACACCTGCCCGGTCGGCATCGC
>JACDAP010000267.1 GCA_013695395.1 Solirubrobacterales bacterium | reverse complement strand
GCCGGCCTCATCAGTCGGGCGGAGCGCTGGTGCACGAGTCGGCGCTGGTGGCGGCGGCTGCGCGGGGTGCGCCTGCTCGGGCTCCTCGGCCGCGGCGACGACGTCGTCCCGCGACTCCTCCACGACGCGAACCCGGACGTTCGTGCCGAGGCCGCAGCCTGGGCCGCGGGCTCTCGTTCACCCGCGGTCGTCGAACGGCTGCTCGAGCTGCTGGAGGATCCGGAGACGCTCTGCCGCTTCGCTGTCAAGGACTCGCTGCTGCGCCTCGGCGAGCCGGTGGTCGACCCGCTCGCCCGGCGGCTCCCGATTCTCGAGGGCGTGGCGCTCCGCGAGGCGCTCACGATCGCCGCCGCCCTGGCCGAGCCGCGACTCCGGGATCCCGCGCTGGCGCTGCTGGGTCACCGGGACCCCGCCGTGCGCGCCCTGGCCTCAGACGTCGTGGGACGCATCGGCGGCGTGGCCGCGGCGGAGCGGGTCGCCGAGCTCCTGAGCGACCCTGATCCCGCTCCCCGCGCCGCCGCGGCGCGCGCGCTCGGCCACCTCGGTCACTGGCGGACGGCCGCGCAGCTGACCCCGCTCCTCCGGGACCCTGCGTGGGACGTGCGCCGTGCGGCCGGCGTCGCGCTCAGGGGTCTCGGTGCTCCGGGCACCCTGCTGCTGAGGCGTGCCCTCGCCGACGCCGATCCGTTCGCGGCCGACATGGCTCGCCAGCTGCTCGAGCTCCCGCCGGCCGTGACATCGGAGGAGCTCGGATGATCGTCGGTCTCCCCTGGTGGGTCGCCTGGACGGTCCTGCTCTACCTCGCGCTCGTGAACTCCTTCTACCTCGTCCTGCTCGGTGCCGCGTGCGTCGAGCTGCGCACCCACAAGCGGCGCATCTGGCACGAGCGCCGCGAGCGGCTGCTGGGGTCGCGCGTCGCGCCGCGACTGTCGATGCTCGCACCCGCCTTCAACGAGGAGGCGACCGTTCTGGAGAGCGTCCGGAGCCTGCTCACCCTCAGCTACCCGTCGCTGGAGATCATCGTCATCAACGACGGGTCCGGCGACGCGACGCTCGACGTGCTGCGCCGGGAGTTCGACCTGGCGCCGATCCACCCGATCTACCGCCGGCAGGTCGAGCACGCGCACGTCCGCGGGCTCTACCGCTCGCGGCAGAAGCCCGGCCTGCTGGTCGTCGACAAGGTCAACGGCGGCAAGGCCGACGCGCTCAACGCGGGGCTCGACATCGCCAGCGGGGAGCTCGTGTGCGCGATGGACGCCGACACGCTCATCGAGCCCGACGGACTGCTGCGCATGGTCCGCCCGTTCCTGACCCGGGAGGACATCGTGGCCGTGGGCGGGACGATCCGCGTCGCGAACGACTGCGACGTGCGCGGCGGCCGCGTGGTCCACGCCCGCGTGCCGACGCGGCCGCTGCCCGGCATTCAGGTGGTCGAGTACCTTCGTGCCTTCCTGTTCGGCCGCTGCGGTTGGAACCGGCTGGGCGGCAACCTCATCGTCTCCGGCGCCTTCGGGCTCTTCCGCCGAGACGCGGTGCTCGACGCTGGCGGCTACGTGCACGACACCGTCGGCGAGGACATGGAGCTCATCGCCCACCTGCGACGCCGCGGGTACGAGCACGGCGGTCCGCGTCGCGTGGAGTTCGTCCCGGATCCCGTCGCCTGGACCGAGGTCCCGGAGACGCTTCGCGTACTCGGCCGCCAGCGCGACCGCTGGCACCGGGGGCTCGCCGACGTCCTCTGGCGTCATCGCGACGTGGCGTTGCGCCCGCGCTACGGAAGCCTCGGGCTCTTCGCCTACCCGGTGTTCGTCCTCACGGAGCTGCTGCCACCGGTCCTCGAGATCATCGGGCTGGTCGGCGCGGCGGTCGGCATCGCCGTCGGGGCGCTCGATGCGAGCTTCTTCCTCACCTTCGCGCTGGTGGTCTACGGCTACGGGCTCGTGCTCAACGCGATCTCGCTGATGCTCGAGGAGCTCACCTTTCCGCGCTACCCGCGGCTCGTCGACCGCGTCCTGCTCGTGCTCTGGATGACGCTCGAGAACATCGGCTACCGGCAGCTCCGCAGCCTGTGGGCGATCCGCGGGATCGTCAAGTACCTGCGCGGGGATCGCGCGTGGGGCACCATGACCCGTGGCGGCTTCGCGCTGGCGCCCTCCGAGATCCCCCTGGAGGCTCGCTGATGGGGCAGTCTCCGCAGTCGAGGACACCGTGGAGCAGCGACGGACCGGGCGGCTCGGCGCTGCGCCGCCTCTTCCCGACCGCTGTGGCGGGCCTGGCGGCCCTCAGCCTCCTGCGGTGGCTCGGCGAGCGGGCCGGGCTCTACGGCACCGGGGTGGGGCTGCTGCTCATGTTCTGCGCGGCCTCGGCCGTGGTCGGGGGATTGATCTGGCACTTCGCGGCGGGCCTCGACCGCAGCGACGCACTGCTCGAACGCCAGCACCGTCAGCTCGTCGACGCCCAGGCCGTCGCGGGCTTCGGGAGCTGGGACGCCGACCTGGAGAACGGGACGGTCGTCTGGTCGGACGGGCTGTTCCGCCTCTTCGGGGTGGAGCCACGGGTCGACGCGATGCCCTTCGGCGCCTTCATGCAACGCGTGCACGCCGACGACCGGGCAATGGTCCTCGAGGCCTACAGCGGCGGCGACTCGTTCTCGTTCGAGCACCGCATCCTCCATGAGGACGGCGGCGAGCGTGTGCTGCACGCGCGATGCGAGGTCGTCCTGGACGAGAACGGCGTGCTCGTGGCGAAGCTCGGGACCGCGCAGGACATCACGGCATCGCGCGCCGCGGAGCGTGCGAAAGACGAATTCACCTCCGTCGTCAGCCACGAGCTGCGAACGCCGCTCACGTCGATCCGCGGCTCGCTCGGGCTGTTGGAGTCCGGTGTGCTGGGTGAGCTGCCCGAGAAGGGACGGCGCATGGTCGAGATCGCCGTGCAGAACACCGATCGCCTCGTGCGGCTCATCAACGACATCCTCGACATCGAGCGCATGACCTCGGGGCACGTGCCGATGGCCCTCGACACCTGTGCGGCGAGGGATCTCCTCGTGCGCGCCGTCGAGGGGCTCGAGCAGCTCGCGGCGGAGGCAGGCGTGACGCTCGACGTCGGCGAGGGACGCGCGAGCGTCTCCGCCGATCCCGACCGCATCCTCCAGGCGCTCACGAACCTCATCTCCAACGCGCTCAAGTTCTCCAGCGAGGGCGGTACCGTGCGGGTCGGTTGCTCGGCTGTGGCCGGGGGGACGCGCTTCGAGGTGATCGACCAGGGTCGCGGCATCCCGGCCGACAAGCTCGACTCGATCTTCGGGCGCTTCCAGCAGGTCGACGCGTCGGACTCGCGCGACAAGGGCGGCACCGGTCTTGGCCTGGCGATCTGCCGCACGATCGTCGAGGGCCACGGCGGCCGCATCTGGGTCGAGAGCGAGCTCGGCGCGGGCAGCACCTTCGCGTTCGTCCTGCCCGGGGGGCACGAAGCGGAGCTCGCCGCCCCGGATCCGCTCGACGACCGTCCGTCCGTGCTCGTCTGCGACGACGACGCCGCGGTGGTCGAGGTGGTGAGCGCCATGCTCGAGCACCGCGGTCTGCGAGCGATCCCCGCCCACTCGGGAGCGCAGGCGCTCGAGCGGGTGGTGAGCGACCCGCCGGACGCCGTCCTGCTCGACCTCCTCATGCCGGGCATGGACGGCCGCGCGGTCGTCGCAGCGCTCGCTGACCGGGACGTGACCCGCGACATCCCCGTCGTGGTCATGAGCGTGCACGCCGCCGAGGAGGCAAGCCGGGTCCGGGAGTACGTCGACGGCTGGGTCACGAAGCCGATCGACGAGACGGTGCTCGCCGCGGCGCTGCAGCAGGCCCTGGAGCCGGCACGATGAGCCGGGACCACATCCTGCTCGTCGACGACGACGACGACATCCGCGAGGTCGCGGCGATGAGCCTGGAGGCGATCGGCGGGTGGCGGGTCTCGAGCGCGCGGTCGGGATCGGACGGCGTCGCGGCGGCACTGGCCGACCCGCCCGACGTGATCTTGCTCGACGTCATGATGCCCGACCTCGACGGCCCCGCCACCTTCGCCTGCCTGCAGGCTGACCCGAGGACGAGCTCGATCCCCGTGGTCCTGCTCACGGCGAAGGCCCAGGCGGCCGACCGGCGGCGCATGGACGGCCTTGGCGTGGCCGGCACCCTGACCAAGCCCTTCGACCCCATGACGCTGTCCGACCAGGTTCGCGCCCTCCTCGCGGGCGCTCCGGGAAACCTCCCATCG
>JACDAP010000218.1 GCA_013695395.1 Solirubrobacterales bacterium | reverse complement strand
GGTCCATGATGGTCAGCCCCCACGGTGGGGCGAGCTGCATCGGGAGCACCTTGATGCGGAACAGGCGGTCGAGGCGCAGCAGCCGGGCGGCGCGCTCTCCCCGCGTCAGGAACAGCGCGGTCTCCTGACCCCCGATCGCGACGACGGGGACCACGCGTGCGCCTTCAGCGAGCGCGAGCGCCACCCAGCCGCTGCGGCCTCCGAACTCGACCCGGTTCGCGTGCGACGTCGGCCGGTAGCTCTCGAAGTCCCCGCCGGGGTAGACGAGCAGCGCCGCGCCGTTGCGCAGCGCCCGGCGGGCGTTCTCGTGCGAGGCGGGCACGGTCCCGTATTTGCGCAGCGTCCCCAGCCCGGGGAGCGCGAAGACCATGTCGTGCGCGAGCTGGTGGAAGACGCGGTCGGACCCGAAGTGCCGCATGAAGGCGTAGGCGAAGGCGAACGTGTCGGCGATCAGCGTGCCGCCGGAGTGGTTGCCGACGAGCAGTACCGGGCCCTCGGCCGGGATGAGCTCAAGCCCGCGCACCTTGGGGCGGAAGTAGACGTCGGTCAACGCGCTGTAGGTCGGCAGCGTCCGGCGGATGAACGCCGGGTCGCGCTCGGCGAGCGGATCGTCGGGCCGGCGGGGGACGAGGTCGCCGACGACAGCGGTGGTGGTGGCGGTGGCCGCGCCGAGGATCCCGCGGAGCGAAGGTGGCATCAGATCGTTCTACCCCCTGGCGGTCGTGCCTGAACGGGGCGGCCTGCGGATCTGACCCGGCGCCCTGCTCGACGGTGCCGTCGCCGGACGCTGGGCCTTCCGCAGATGAGGCCGGATCCCGACCGGCGCGCGTACGCGTCCGCCCCTCCCGCCGAGTCGGTCTAAAAGCCCCACCTCAGCGCTCTCGCGGATCGGCTCCGGCGACGAGCGCGCTGAGCAGCGCGGCGGTGTCCGCGTCGTTGAGTCCCTGTTCACGGACCAGGGACTTCCAGGTGGAGAATGCGATCGCGTGGCCGAGGGCGGCGCGAGTGCGACGGCGGGAGGCGCCCCGAAGCCTTCGTCCCGCCATGAGCGTGTCGCGTGCCGCGTCGAGATAGTCGTGGAAGGCGGCGAAGCGCTCCTGGAGGAGCGGCACGGTGGTCTCGTCGCGAAAGAGGTTCTCGAGCATCGGCTCGGTTCGCCCGTAGAAGGCGTGGAGCTCGCCGAGGGCGACGCCGAGGCGTTCGTCCGGATCGCCGATCGCCGCCAGGGCGCCCAGGTCGGGTGGCGGGTTCGCGGCCGACCAATGGGCGCTGCACGCGTCGAGCAGGGCCGCTTCGTCGGGGAAGTGGCGGTAGACCGTCGAGCGCCGGACGCCCGCCTGCGCAGCGACGGCACTGATCGACGTGCGTGCCGGGCCAACCGTGCCGTGCAGCTCCACGGCGCTCTCGGTGATCCGCAGCCGGGTCTGTTCCTGCGACTCGGCGCGGCGCTGCATGCGATAGGGACGTGTTCCATCGGTCATGAGTGCCCGCTGAATATTGACAGATGCCCCCGCGCCTATATGATTGGCGCGACCCTACTGTCCGATGGAATGAGATGGCGATGCAGGCGGCAAACACCCGCGTTCTGGGACCCGCGGAGGGCAAGGCCGGATTCCTCGGAAGCATCGGGGTGCGGTTCATGATCGACGGCGAGAGGACCAGCGAGGGGTTCGCGCTCGTCGAGCACCCGATGTCGGCGCATGCGCTCGCCGCCCCGCTGCACCGGCACCATCGCGAGGACGAGTACAGCTACGTGCTCGAAGGTCGCATGGGAGCGCTCCTCGGCGACGATGTGCTCGAGGCCGGTCCCGGCGACCTCGTCTTCAAACCGCGCAACGAGTGGCACACGTTCTGGAACGCCGGTGAGGACCCGTGTCGGATCCTCGAGATCATCGCGCCCGCCGGCTTCGAGCGGTTCTTCGCGGAGGTCGTCGACCTCGGCGGCGCGACGCAAGCAGACCCCGCCGCTCTCGGCAGCCTGTGCGAGCGGTACCAGCTGGAGATGGACCCCTCGAGCGTCCCCGGTCTCCTCGAGCGCTTCGGCCTGCGCTTTCCCGGGGAGCCGCTCATCTCCTGAGCAGGGCCATCCCCGGCATCGGCTCGTTCGAGCGAGCGGGCGCACCAAGATCAGCGCCTACCGGGGACTCGTGCCGATCCGGCGGGCAAGGCGCCCTGGCACGGCACCACGGGCACGGTGACGGAACTTCAGCTTCGTCATCGATGTCTTCTCCCCGCGGGTGGTCGGCTGGCGGGGAGGAACCCATCAAACAGGTCTCCGTCAGAACCAGCCCGGCTCACGTTTTGCCTCGGCGGCGAAGCGCCAGAACGACGAAAGCTCTGGGCTGCGCACGGCCTTCTCGGGAGCGGGAGCGACGGGACTCGAACCCGCGACCTCCGGCGTGACAGGCCGGCGCTCTAACCAACTGAGCTACGCCCCCGAACGGACGAGGAGTATGACAAGGATCGTGTCGGTCGGCCGGCAAGGTCTATCGGGGTGCTAGGTAGGCAGGGCGTTGACGGAGTGCCAGGCTGCGCCCATGCGTCGACGCAAGGCTCCCTTCATGCCCTCAGCAGCCGCGATCGGAGCGGGGGTGCTGGGCCTTGGCCTCCTTGCCGTGGTCCCAGGCGCGCAGGCCGCCAAGACCTCGGTCAGCTACCGGACCGGCTCCACACAGACGGTCACGCCGTCGGACGGCTATGACCGCCGGGGCATCGAGGCCAACTGCCGCTCGCGCTCTGACCGCGCGCTGACCGCGGGCTGGTCGGGCTTCCCGCTGGCGATCAACGCGGTCCAGTTCCAGCAGGCGCCGGAACGGGCGTTCAAGTCCTTCTCCACGGTCACCTGGGTCGGAACGCCCCAGGGCACCGTGCGGACGAAGGCCGGCGTGCTCTGCGCGAAGGGATCGAAGCTGAAGCTCCGTCAGGTGACCCGCAAGGGCTCGAAGGCGAGCTGCGGGAAGGACTACGCGGTCGGCAACCCCTTTCCGCTGAACGCCACCGACCCGTCGGACGGGGCGGCGCGTTACGTCTCCCGGCCTTCCGGCACCCACGGCTGGGTCTACACCTACCCGCCTACCACCGGTGCCGATGTCGAGGTCAACTGCGTGAGCCGCAAGGCGTTCTCCGGCGTGAGGATCATCCGCGAGAAGCGCACGCTCAGCGGGACGTCGACCAAGATCACCGCCAAGTGCCCGCGGACGCGCAAGGTCATGGGCTGGGGTGTCGACATGCCCAACCTGCCCGCCAACCGCTTCGATGACCTGACGCGGAGCTTCACCTCGGAGAACACGCTCGCGACCATCGAGAAGGCGGCGCCGACGAGCGGCAACCGCGGCTGGTCGATCACCGTGAAGGGGGCCGACGGCAAGCCGATCGTCGAGGACGGCCTGCAGACCAAGGACTACCTGGGGACCACCGTCTACGCCGTCTGCGGGAAGCCGCGCTGATCAGAGCCCGAGGACCTCGCGGACGTAGGCTTCGCGGACCTCGTCGCTCTGGCGGAGCATCCACGCCTGCTCGACCGTCTCGCCCCGGCCGAAGGCCTCCTCGGCGAAAGAACGGCGCAGCTCGCGGGGCTGGCGGAGCATCCAGGCAGCCTCGCGGTCGGGCGCGTAGCGGGCGGCGGCCCGGGCAAGTCGGTCGGGGGCGCGGAGGACGCGACGCTCCGTGGCGGACGAAGGCATCAGACCAGCGTACGAGCGTCCCCCCGGGCTTGTGTGAGCTTCGCTCGCGGCTCGCTCAACCCGACGGGAACTCCGTGCCCGCCGGGACGTCGCGGGCGCAGACGGCGTGGGCGAGCACGAGGGCGTCCGCGCCGACCGTCACCCCCCGGAGCACGGCGGCCCGCGGGCCGAGCAGGGCGCCGGCGGCGATCACCACGGGCGCGGCCTCTGTGCCCTGCTCGCGGACCGGGCGCTCCGGGTCCCCGTAGACGGGACCCCAGTCGACGATCGCGCAACCGGTGCCCAGGCGGGCCCCCGCCTCGACGGTGATCGACGCGTGCGCGGAGAGCCGGCAGTCCTCATCGAGCGTGCCGTCCACGGTGATCGTCGCCCCGGGGCCGGCGTGGAGCTCGCACCCCTTCGCGATCCGGGCGCTCGGTCCGAGGACGACACGGCCGCCGTCCTCAACCCAGAGCCGCACGCCACGGGCCACCTCGACGCCGGGGGCGCGCTCAACCCCGGGCGCCTGCCGACGGCGACGCGCCCATCGCGGCGGTCGGCCTCCGGGTCCGATCGGGGCGGCGGGGCTCACGCGAGCCGCTCCCGGC
>JACDAP010000199.1 GCA_013695395.1 Solirubrobacterales bacterium | reverse complement strand
CGCTGAACGGCCGGCCCGCCCTGCACAGACCACAGTATCGAATCGACAGCGGGGTACGCGTACACGCGCGCTGTCCCACCGCCAAGGGGGATGCGAAGTACCAGTTGGTCGGGACCGCGTGACGCAGCGGGCGAGCGAGCGCCCGCTGACGCCTGCCGGTCGCCTTTGCAGGCGACGACGGCGAGCGTCAGCGCTACGAGCCGGAGACCTCTAGAAACTCGGTCCCAGCGAGAATGTCCAGTTCGGCTTGCGTCCAGGTTGATCGAGCGGTTTCGCGTAATCCCACTTGAGAATCGCGATGTTGAAAAGATTCACGCGCAGCCCGACCCCGTAACTCCGAAGTGGAAAGCGCTGGAGCGTGAAATCATAATCCTCAGGCTGGCTGAGCGAAACCGTTTGCCCTCTGCTCCAGGCAACTCCGGCATCGTAGAAAAAGAGCGCTTCGATCGGCGGGAGCCCCACTGGCAGCGTACCGATGTCGAATCTTCGGATCAGCGGGAAGCGGACTTCCGCGTTGAACACTGCGACGCGGCTTCCGACGAGCTGCTCAGTTTCGCACGATGCACCGCCGCCGATGTACGACGTGCACTCGTATCCGCTGAAGTTCGCGTTGTCGTACCCGCGGACATACTCCGGACGCCCGATGTACTTGAGGAACGTGTCCTCGTCACGCCCGACCGAGACGCTCGTGAGCGCACGCGTCGCGATCGTGATCGTGTTGAAGATGATCGGATCGTAGCGGCGATAGTCGGCTAGCCCCTCGACCCATTTCAGATTGCCGATCGACGGCGACAGCTGGAAGCGATAGCGACGCCCCAGTACCGGAGCGGTGTACCCGAAAAGGGTATTGTCCGAGACGTAAGCGATCGATGGCGCGAGATAGTTATACGCTGGGGCGTTGGCAACATCGTTGATCTCTGGCGCCGTGCAGCCGTTGAAGTAGCAATCCTGAGACAGCGCAATGATCGAGCGGCCGATGCTGTTGAACTGCAGCCCGGTCTCGAAGCGCGTGAACCTGTTGAGCGGGTACTGGGCCTGCAGGAACGCGTTGCGCAACACGTACCGGCTGTAAAGAATGCTGAGGCGCTCGCTTCCGTCCGCGAGCCTCTCGATCGACCCGCCAGACTGTGGCAGGAACACCGGCTGCTGATACGCACCGACGGTGTATTGCCAGCGTCGGCTGTAATTGCCGTACGCGGCGAATACGCTCGCATCCCGCAGCTGTCCGTAGACTGAGGCGGAAAGCGCGATCGTATTGTTCCCGAGCAGATCGCTCAGAACGATGGTCGTGCCGCCGTTGAACCCGCTCAACCCGTACTGATTCCCGGTGGCATAACCAACCTCGGGCTGCGCGATGTAGTCGGGCTTGAAGCCAACCTTGTAATCGTAGTCGCGGAAACGGGTCGTGTCGGGGAGAGCGAAGTCGGGATTCGCGTTCAGTACCGCGACCGTCGTCGCCTCGATTTCGCCGGCCTTCGCCTCTCCATCCGACAGCTCATTCGATGGACGCGCGCCCGTAGGCGACCGGTAGATGGAATTCTCCGTGCCGACCCTTTGAGTCGCATCGGCAACAGCCCCCGGTGCGATTACCGACTGAAGCGAAGGCACGTTCATCACGAGACCCGTCGGCGCAGCGCCGGTTCCCGTGAATGCAACCGTTTTGAGCGCGCGCGGGTTGTCAACGGTCCAGACTGTATAGTCTCCCTTCTCGAAGTACGTGAACGCCATGCGGTCAGCGCCCCGAGCCCAGGTCAGGGCGGGGCTATACTCAGTGATCGCAGAGATGCCGCCAAGAACGTTGGTAAGCTGATACTGGTTGCGGTCGGCCAGGTCGTAAAGAAATACGTTCTGGACGCCTGTGCGATCGGAGATGTACGCGATCGACTTTCCATCAGGTGCCCAGGACGGATTGAGATTATGTCCGGCCTGCCCGGGAACGATTTCCACAGCGTTCGTCTCGGGGTCGATGATCGCGATCTGCCACTTGGCGAAGTGGAGTCTCGACAAATCGGTGGGAGGAGCGCGATCAGATGCAAACGCGATGCGCGTACCGTCAGGTGACCAGTTCGGCTGGAGATCGCCGTAAATGTCGTTGGTGAGTCGCTTGAGATTCTTGCCGTCGGTGCCTACGATGTAGAGATCGGTCACGCCACCCTGAGTCGCGCTGAAGACGATTCGCTGATCGTCGGGCGAGAACGATGGCGCAGTCACCGCGTCGAAAGGAAGATCGAGGCGCTTGGTGACTTCACGGCTCGGAAC
>JACDAP010000174.1 GCA_013695395.1 Solirubrobacterales bacterium | reverse complement strand
GCGAGGACGGCCTGGAGAAGATCCGTCTCGGCCGCACCTCGCTGGCCGAGGTCGCCCGCGTGACGGGCACCGGCGCCGCGTCGGAATACTGAGGAGCGCGCCCTCCCGCGACCTCAGGGTGAATCGGCTGGGGCTCGGCGTGGCCGGAGGCGGGAAGGGGATCGCAGCGCGGGTTCAAGATCCACCCCACTGCGGCCGATAGATGCAGCACGATGCGGTTCGACTTCGCCGACCTGCTGATGGACGTGCTCGAACGGCGCGCGTCGGATCTGCACATCACCGCGGGCTCGCACCCGATGGTGCGCGTGCGTGGGCGATTGGTGGCGATGGACGACTACCCGGTCCTCGACGCCACCGACACGCGTGAGGTCGTCTACTCGATCCTCACGAACGACCAGCGCCAGCGGCTGGAGACGGACAACCAGCTCGACTTCGCCTATGCGATCCCCGGCCACGCCCGCTTCCGCGTCAACGCGTACTTCCAGCGCTCTGCGCTCTCGGCCGCCTTCCGCCTGATCCCGGCGACGATCGTGCCGGTCGACGACCTCGGCCTGCCGCCGATCGTGCACGAGCTCTGCGTCAAGCCGCGCGGCCTGGTCCTCGTCACCGGTCCGACGGGCTCGGGCAAGAGCACCTCGCTGGCCGCGATGATCGACGAGATCAACTCGAGCCGCGAGGAGCACATCCTCACCATCGAGGACCCGATCGAGTTCCTCCACGGCCACAAGAAGTGCATGGTCAACCAGCGGGAGCTCGGCTCGGACGCGACGTCGTTCGCCGCCGCGCTGAAGGCCGCGCTGCGCCAGGACCCCGACGTGATCCTCGTCGGGGAGATGCGCGACCTCGAGACGATCTCCACCGCATTGACCGCCGCGGAGACCGGCCACCTGGTCTTCGGCACGCTCCACACGCAGAGCGCGCCCTCGACGGTCGACCGGATCATCGACGTCTTCCCCTCCCACCAGCAGTCGCAGATCCGGGTGCAGCTCTCGATCGCCCTGCAGGGCGTGATCACGCAGACGCTCGTGCCGACCGCCGACGGTGCCGGGCGCACCGTGGTCTGCGAGACCATGATCCCGACCCCCGCGGTCCGCAACCTGATCCGCGAGGGCAAGACCCACCAGATCCTCTCGGCGATGCAGACCGGCTCGGCCTCGGGCATGCAGACGATGGACTCGGCGCTCGCCGCGCTGGTCCGCGCCGAGAAGATCACCCAGCGGGTTGCGGAGCACACGAGCTCCACGCCGGACGAGCTCCGTCGGCTCATGGGCGGCGGCGGCTTCGGGATGGCGGCATGAGCACCTTCGTCTTCAAGGCGATGGACCTGGCCGGCGCGAAGGCGTCCGGCGAGGTCGACGCCGAGTCCAAGCAAGCGGTCGCCGACCAGCTCAAGGCACGCAACCTGATCGTCCTCGACATCGCGGCCAAGCACTCCTCGCGCGAGATCAACATCGAGCTCTTCCAGAAGATCAAGGCCGCCGAGCTCACGATCATGACCCGCCAGATGTCCACGATGGTCTCCTCGGGCATGACGATCCTCCGCGCGCTCTACGTGCTCGAGGCGCAGACCGAGAACAAGAAGCTCCAAGAGACGATCATGGGGGTTCGTCGCGACGTCGAGGCGGGCCTCCCGCTCTCCGACGCCTTCGCGCGCCACCCGAAGGTGTTCGACCCGCTCTACGTCGCGATGACCCGGGCGGGGGAGACGGGCGGCGTGCTCGACTCCGCGCTGCTCCGGGTGGCCGATCAGCTCGAGAAGGCCGACTCGCTCCGGCGCCAGGTCAAGAGCGCGATGGCCTATCCGATCGTCGTCCTGAGCTTCGCCCTCCTCGTCCTGCTGGCGCTCGTCGCCTTCATCGTCCCGGTCTTCGTCGGCGTCTTCGCCGACCTCGGTGGCGAGCTGCCTTCGATCACGCAGTTCACGGTCCTCCTCAGCAAGATCCTGACCGGCTACTGGTACCTGCTGTTCGGCGTGACCTTCGGGGTCGTGTACGCGTTCCGCCGCTGGAAGCGCTCAGACCGGGGGCGCCGCCAGTGGGACCGCTTCCGCCTCCGGATCCCGTTCAAGATCGGCGATATCGTCCAGAAGATCGCCCTTGCCCGCTGGTCGCGCACGCTCAGCGCCCTCGTGAGCGGCGGCGTCCCGATCCTCCAGGCGCTCGACATCACCGGCAAGACCGCGGGCAACGACGTCGTCGAGCAGGCGATGATCGACGTGATCGCGAACGTCAAGGCGGGCGGCACGATCGCGGCGCCGCTCAAGAACGCGCCGGTCTTCCCTGGGATGGTCTGCTCGATGGTCGCGGTCGGCGAGGAGACGGGCTCCCTGGACTCGATGCTCGCGAAGATCGCCGACTTCTACGAGGATCAGGTCGACGCGGCGGTCAAGAGCCTCACCTCGATCCTCGAGCCGCTGATGATCGTGGTCATCGGCGCGATCGTCGGGTTCATCGTGATCTCGATGTACCTGCCGCTCTTCAAGGTCTACGACCAGATCGGGTAGCGCGCCGCCCGCCAGCGGACCCCAGCCGCAGGGGCTCAGTCGAGGAAGAGCGCGTCGGTCTCGACGGAGAAGCCGTCGAGCACGGTGCTGGTGCATCGACTGCCGGCCCGCTGCTCGCGACCGTCGGCGTCGACCAACGTGATCGAGCGGTCGGCCGGATCGACGAGCCAGAGCTCCCGCACTCCCGCCGCGAGGTAGTCCTCCCGCTTCGGCCCGAGGTCGTTCTCGCGTGTGGAAGGCGAGAGCACCTCGGCGACCCAGTCGGGGACGACGCGGATCGGGCCGCGGACGATGGGCGGGCGTCGAGAGGCCGACCACCACGCGAGGTCGGGGCCGACCGTCGTGTCGGGAGGGAGCTTCACGAAGACGTCTGGGAGCAGGAGGCTGCCATCATCGCGTGCCCGCTGCCAGACGAAGATCCTGCCGAGTAGTTCGAGCACTGTGGAAGATCCGACGGGGTCGTCCGGTGGGGTCACAACGACCTCGCCCCGGATGAGCTCCGCGTCGAAGCGGTCACCGTTCCGGGCGACCAGCGCGTCGAACGTCTCGGCCGTGAGCCTCGGATGCGCGACACGAGTGGCCATCCGTGCAGCGTACCCCCGGACCACGGACGGCTCACGCTGCCCGCGGGCGTGAGGTGTGCCGCTCGATGAGCGCCTCAGCCGCCTCGATCTCCGCGAGCTCGGGGCCGGCGAGCTCGCGCAGCTCGCAGAAGCATTCGCGCAGGACGGTGGCCAGCGACGAGGTGAGGTAGTGCTCTTCGGGGTGGCCGCGGTACTCGAAGGCGTCCAGCTCGTCGGAGAGATAGAGGTAGCGCCGGGTGTCGATGTGCTTGTAGGCCTGCAGGCGGCGGCCGTCCTCGAGCCGCACCTCGCCCATCCACATGAACCGGCCGAGCAGCAGCGGGTCGTCGTCGGTGAGCCGCTCCAGCGGGCCCCACCCGGGCTCACCCTCCGGGTGGGTTGAGCCCGCGAAGGAGCCGAACGTGTCGAAATCGGTCATGGGTCGAGGTTCCCGTTGGTGCCTGGCACGAGACAAGACGAGAACCCCGCGCTTCTGCGGCAGATCGCGCGCGTCATGGCCAGCGCTTCGTCGAGACTGCCGTTCTACGCTTCGGGGATGCGGCGCGGCCTCATGCTCCTCGCCGCCGCGCTCACCCTCGGAGGCTGCGGAGCGGGAACGACACCGTCGCCGCCTGAGCCCCGCGTCGTCTCCATCGTCCAGGACGACGCCGAGCTGCTCCATCGCTCGCCGGAGCAGATCGCGGCCACGCTCGACGACCTCCGCGACCTCGGCGTCGACTGGGTGCGCGTCACGGCGGGGTGGTCGGTCATCGCTCCCGATCCGGCGGCGCGGACGATGCCCGCGTTCGAGGCGACCGACCCGGAGGCCTACCCGGACCGTGCCTGGGAGGCCCTCGACCGCGTGGCCCGCGAGACCGAGGCGCGGGGGATGCGCCTGAACATCGATGTGGCCTTCTGGGCGCCGCGCTGGGCCGTCGCGCGACCGGGAGGCCGGGCCACCACCGAGCGTGACGGGATCGACGCCGCGAAGCTCGCCGACTTCGCCGAGGCGGTCGCCCGCCGCTACCCGCAGGCGGCCGCCTTCACGGTCTGGAACGAGCCGAACCACAACGCGTTCCTGCTGCCCCAGTGGGAGCGCCGGAACGGGGGGTGGGTGCCCGCCTCACCGCACGCCTACCGGCGGATGCTCGAGGCCGTCGTCCCGCGGCTGAAGGCCGCCGCGCCCGACGCGCTCGTGCTGATCGGAGCGACCTCCTCGGTCGGCAGCGCGGTGGGGGAGGATCGCAGCGAGCGGATGTCGCCGCTCACCTTCACGCGCGAGCTCGCCTGCGTCGACGAACAGCTGCGGCCCCTCGGCCGCCCCGAGTGCGCCGACTTCCGCCCGCTTCCCGGCGACGGCTTCTCGCATCACCCCTACGCGCTCGACCTTCCGCCGTGGGCGCACGACCCGCGGCCGGAGACCGCACGGATCGGCGACCTCGACCGGATGACCCGCCTGCTCGCCCAGCTGCACCAGCGCGGCCGCACGGAGCACGACCTCCCGCTCTACCTCACGGAGTTCGGCTACCAGACCAACCCGCCCGATCCGACCTGGGACGTCACGCTCGAGGATCAGGCCCGCTGGCTGCCCGAGGCCGAGCGGATCGCGCGGGGGTTCCCCTCGGCCCGGGGCACCGCCCAGTTCACGGTTCGCGACCTTCCGGAGCGACCCGGTCCCGACCTCCGGACGCGGTGGCGCGATTACCAGGCGGGCCTGCGCTTCGAGGACGGCCGGGCCAAGCCCGCCCACGCCGCGTACGCGATGTCGCTGACCGCCCGGCGGGAGCTGGACGGCGTCCGCTTCTGGGGGCTCGTCCGGTCGGGGGAGGGAGAGCGGCCGGCCCGCGTGAGCGTGCTGCAGCCCGACGGGAGCTGGCGGGTCCTGTTCGACCTCACGACGCGGGAGGACGGCACCTTCGAGCGGACCGCTGCTGTCGATCCGGCCGCGACCTTCCGCCTCGAGAGCGACGGTGCCGCAGGCCCGCCGCTCGCCGGCGCCCGCTGAGCGGCGCTGCGGCGCCCTCGAATCGCTCGTCCGTGCCGCGGAAGTACCGCTATGCGGAATCCTCACAGCACGGATGGCGTTCAGTCGGGCGCGGCGAATTTCGATGTGATCGCAGCGGCGAAGGCGTCGACCTCCTCCGGCGTCGTGTCCCAGGAGCACATCCAGCGGACCTCGCCGCTCGCCTCGTCCCACACGTAGAACGGCCACTCCTCCTGGAGCCGCGCGGTCACCGCCGGATCGAGGATCGCGAACACCACGTTGGCCTGCGCGGCCTGGGTGATCCGCACGCCCGGGATCTCGCCGACCGCCGCCGCCAGCCGCGCACCCATCGCGTTGGAGTGCTGCGCGCTGCGCAGCCAGAGGTCGCCCTCGAGCATCGCCACGAACTGCGCGGCGAGAAAGCGCCCCTTCGAGGCGAGCTGCATCGACTGCTTCCGGATCCAGGGGAAACCTTCGGCCAGTTCCGGCGCGAGCAGCACGACCGCCTCACCGCTCACCATTCCGTTCTTCGTGCCGCCGAAGGAGACCGCGTCGACGCCCGCGTCCGTCGTGAACGCCCGCAGCGGCAGCCCGAGCGCCGCCGCCGCGTTGGCCAGGCGCGCCCCGTCGACGTGCAGGTACATGCCGCGGGCGTGCGCGAAATCGGCCAGGGCACGGAGCTCCTCCACCGTGTAGAGCGTCCCGAGCTCGGTGCTCTGCGTCACCGAGATCACCCGCGCCTGCACGGCGTGCTCGTCACCGACCCGGATGACCGCCCGCTCCACGAGCTCGGGGGTGAGCTTGCCGTCCGGCGTCGGCAGGTCGAGCAGCTTCGTCCCCACCAGGAACTCGGGCGCCCCGCCCTCGTCGACGTTGATGTGCGCGCTCGCCGCGCAGACGACCGCCTGCCACGGCCGGCACATCGCCCGCAGGATGCAGACGTTCGCGCCCGTCCCGTTCCACACGAGGAACGACTGCGCCTGCTCCCCGAAGTGCGCACGAAGCAGCTCCCGCGCCCGGTCGCTCCACGGGTCGGCGCCGTAGGCCGCGGTGTGGGCACCGTTCGCCTCCAGCATCGCCGTGAGCACCTCGGGGTGCGCACCGGAGTAGTTGTCGGAGGCGAAGCCCTTCATGCCCCGCAGGCTACGAGCTGCCGCGGGCAGCGGTGGACGAACGCGCGTCCTGGATGGTGAGGACGACCACGCGGTCGGCGAGTGCGTCGTACTCGTAGACGAGCAGCAGCCAGCGCCACGGTCCCAGCAGGAACCGGAGCCCCGACCAGCGACCGGCGAGCTCGGGTCCGATCTCGGGGAAGCGTTCCAGCGCGCGCAGCGACGCGACGACCCGGGACCTCGTATCCGCGGGAAGCGACAGCGTCAGGATCAGACCTTCGAGATCCCCGACGGCCGCCGCAGCGAACCGGACCGCCGTCACGACTACAGGTCGTCGAGAGCGATCGTGTCGCCGGCTCGGGCCTGTGCCCGACCCAACTCGGCACGCTCATACGCGCCGGGAATCCCATCCAGCAGCTCGACGATGCTCGCGACATCGGCGTCGGTGCCGTCAATCGCGTCGATGAGGAGCGAGCGCGCGATGGTTCCGGGCTGGACATGCGTGCGTTCGGCCAGGCGAGCGAGCTTCTCCGCGCGCTCGTCGTCGAGCGTGATGTTCAGCCGTTCCATGGCACGGACGGTACACGGAGCAGCACGCGTTGTGTAGTCCTCAGGCTGGCGTCGGCGTCCGCTCGATCACCGGCGCCAGGTTCTTGCGCAGCGAGCTGTAGAAGATCGAGAGCGGGAACTCGTCGGAGAGCACCTCGTCGACGTATGCCCGTGGGTCCTCGGCATCCGGGAACGCGCGCACCGGCGCCGCCCAGCGGGAGCCTGCGGCGGGGGAGACGTAGGCGGCGACGAGGTCGTGCGCCGCGCTCCAGTGGGCGACCTTCGTCCGGTCGATCCCGGCGCGGTAGAGCTCCTCGACCAGGCCGCGCAGCTCGAGCACCCCGTCGGTGACCTGCGCCCAGTCGATCGTCAGCCGGTTGTCGGTCCAGTGGATCCGCTCGGTCCGGTGGAGGAACGCGAAGAGCAGCTGGCCGCCGAGCCCGTCGTAGTTGCGTACCCGCTCTCCGGTCACCGGGAAGCGGAAGAGCCGGTCGAAGAGGATCGCGTACTGCGCGTGCCGGGCGACCGGCCCGAAGCCCGAGGCCTCCAGGCGCGCCGCCTCCGCGAACGCGGTCAGGTCGCAGCGCAGCTCCTCCAGCGCGTACATCCAGTAGGGCGCGCGCTGGCGGATCATGAACGGGTCGAACGGGAGGTCGCCGTGGGAGTGCGTGCGGTCATGGACGAGGTCCCACAGCTCGTAGGCGTCGCGGGAGAGCGGCTCGCTGACGAGCAGCGCGGCCGCATCGGGCGGCAGGTTCACCCGGAGCGTCTCGGCGGCGGCGCTCACGGTGCGGCGGAAGCGCTCGGCTTCGCGGTCGCAGAAGATCGCGCCGAAGTGGTTGGCCGGCGGGCCGGCCACGCTCACCGTCTCGGGGAAGAGCACGGCGCACTCCGAGTCGTAGCCCGCGGTGTGGTCGGTCAGGGTCACCGGAACGAACTTCGCGTTGTCGTAGTCGCCCGCCTCGAGCCCCGCGAGCCACTCCGGCCATGGGACACGGACGAGCAGCGCCTCGAAGACCCGGTCGCGTGACCCGTTCTGCTTGCTCATCGGGAAGACCACGAGGTGCTCGATGCCGTCCTCGCGCCGCAGGTCCGGGCGGAAGGCGTCGAGTCCGCCGGTGAAGTCGGGGACGCCGAAGCCCCGCCCGGCCCAGGCCGCGAGGTCGGCGCGGACCGCCGCGAGGTACTCGGCCTGATGGCCGAAGTGGGGCGCGAGCCCCTCGACGGCGGCGCAGATCGCGGCGACGTGGGCGTCGAGCTCGTCGGGCGGATGGACGGCGAGGTCCACCGAGCCGTCCGGCCGCTGGCGGAGCCGCAGCGTGTCGGTCTCGGCCTTCAGCCGGTGCCAGTGGGCGTCGCTCGCGGCCGCGCTGACCGGTTCGACCAGCGGCATCGCGAAGGCCGCCTGCCCCACCCAGGTGACGAGGTTCTCCCACAGCGCCGCGTGGTCGAAGTCTGCGAGGCAGTCGTCGGAGAAGAGGTCCGAGTCGGCGGCCACGACGACCCGGCCCGCACCGGCCCGGGTGACCGCGAGCAACGGAGCGCCCGGATCCGTCGAGGTGGGGGAGGCCACGGCGAGCACCGTCGCGCGGTCGTCGACGGCGAGCGTTCCCGCCCGGTAGAAGCAGACCTCCTCCACGCGGGCGAGCGGATCGACCCCGGAACGCTCGGCGCGCAGTTCGGCGCGGATCCAGTGCGGCGAGTCGTGATGCTGCTCGTAATCGGCAACGGTCGCGGTCTCGATGCCGATCCCAAAGCGCTGGGTGAGCGCGTCGAGGTTGTTGCCGTACTTCTCCTGCTCGGTCTCACCGAGGACGATCAGCCCGCCGCCCGCGCGGACCCAGGCCTCAACGGCGTCGAGCTCGTCCGCGGTGAGGCACGGGGAGGCGCCGCCGGGCACGGTGCGCTCCCAGCGGGGCTCGGAGGGGTGAGCGATCACGAGCACGTCGGCGCCAGCCAGCACGTCGGCGTCGAACCGACCTTCCGTGTGCGCCGAGACCGCGAAGCCCCGGGCCCGGAGGCGACCCGCGGCGTCGGCGTAGGAGACGTCACCGGGGCGGGTCGGCTGCATCTCGGCGGCGAGCTCGCGGCGGATGGTCCAGGCTTGGGAGTGGGACTCGTCGAAGGTGACGCGGACGGATGGCGCGGAGGGCATGGGGGAAGGCTACGACCGGCGCCGCGCGCTGTCAGTGCCGATCGGAACCGCATCTGTGCAAGATTCCACCGCATGGACCCGACCGACCGACAGATTCTGACGCTCCTCGTCGAGGACGGACGACGAACGTACGAGGAGATCGGCGGCCGTGTCGCGCTCAGCCCGCCGTCGGTCAAGCGGCGGGTGGACCGGCTGCGGGAACGCGGCGCCCTCCGAGGCTTCACCGCCCTCGTGGACCACGCGGCGCTCGGCGCCACCACCGAGGCGCTCGTCGAGCTCTTCTACGCCCCGGGCACGACGCTCGACGCGGTCGCCCGTTCGCTGCGCCTGCGGCCCGAGGTGGTCGAGGCGTGGAGCGTGACCGGGGAGGCCGACTGCATCGCCCGGGTCCGGACGGAGGACAACGCCGACCTCGAGCGGCTGATCATGGAGCTGCAGCGCGACGGCCTGGTGCTGCGAACCCGTTCGCAGATCGTCCTGTCACGGTTGGTCCCGTGAACGAGCTTCCGGCCGTCTTCCTCGGGGGTGCCCTCGGCGCGCTGGCCCGTGCCGGGCTGGCCGAGCAGTGGCCGGTGAGCGCCGGGAGCGTTCCGTGGTCGACGTTCAGCGCGAACCTGGTCGGCTGCCTGCTGCTCGGCGCGGTGCTGGTGCGGACCACGGCGGGGACCCCGCGGCGCGGGCTGCTCGGTCCGGGGCTCTGCGGGGGCCTGACGACGTTCTCCACGTTCCAGGTCGAGCTGGTCGATCTGCTGCACGACGGGGACACGGTGCTCGCGCTGGGCTACGCGGCACTCAGCCTCGCGCTCGGCTTGGCCGCGGTCGACCTCGGACGCCGGCTGGGCGGCGGAGCCGCGCTCGCCGTGGGCGCCACCGAAGGCCCGGAGAGATGAGCGCGCCGGTCGCCCCGATCGGAAGCCTGCGCCGGTGAGCCTGCTCGCGTGGGTCGGTGTCGGCCTGGCCGGGGGCCTCGGCGCGGTGCTC